>JBILEG010000422.1:0-3489 GCA_044352225.1 Pseudomonadales bacterium
CGCGCCGGCAAAGAATGCCTCCACGCCTTCCCGGCCCATGATGTGCAACGTGTTGGCGCTGAAGACCGCGTCCACGTGCGTGTCGGGCCATTCACCCAGCACGTCGAGCGTGATGGGCGCATGCAGATTGGGCAGCGCCGCGTACGCGCGCCACGCAAGAATGGCATCTATATCACCCGGACGCTCACTCGGCAGCCACGCAAGCCAGGGCATGGCCGCTGCAAAATGCACCGCGTGCTGGCCCGTGCCACTGCCCACTTCGAGCACGCTGCGCACATCACGCAGGGACTCTTGCAGGATGGCGAGGATCGGCGCCTTGTTGCGTTCGCAGGCCTCGGAACAGGGAAGCGCGGCTGTGCCGTGACTCACCGCGCGAAGACCCACTCGTCGGCGCTCGAGAGTTCCGGGCGGAAGCGGTAGTTGTCTTCGTCGAAGGCTTTGAGCGCCTCGGGCTCTTCGAGGCGGTTGCGGATCGCGAAGCCGGCCATCGCACCGCGCGCGCGTTTCGCGCTGAAACTGATGATCTTCAGCACACCGCCGCGTTGCTCCTTGAACTGCGGCGTCACCACGCGCAGCCCCAGGGCCTTGGTATCGACGGCACCGAAGTACTCCTGCGAGGCAAGGTTCACCAGCACACCGGCGCCAGTGGCTGTGGCCTGTTTGCGGAGCTCTTTCGCGATACGATCACCCCAATACGCGTAAAGATTGTTGCCACGCGCGTTGGCGAGCGCGCTGCCCATTTCAAGGCGGTAGGGCTGGATCAGGTCGAGCGGGCGCAACACGCCGTAGAGCCCGCTCAGGATGCGCAGGTGCTGCTGCGCGAAGTCCATGCTTGGCGCGTCGAAGGTCTCGGCGCGCATGCCGATGTAGGTATCGCCGCGGAAGGCAAGCACAGCGGGACGCTGGCGCGCGGCGGCCGGGCGTGCGCTGAAGCTCTGGAAACGCTCCACGTTCAGCGCAGCCAGATCAGGGCTGATGTCCATCAGCTTGCCCACGGCGCGCGCGTCCATGCCGCGCAACTGGCCGGCCAGCGCCACGGCATCCTTCGCGAACACCGGCTTGCTCACCGGCAGCGCGGGCGAAGGGCTCTCGAAATCCAGTGTCTTGGCGGGCGAGACGACGAGCAGCATCGCGTGGATGTCCTCACGAGGGGGCGTTGCGGGTGGTGCCTGCGGGGCGCTGCTGGCAGAATCCCGTCATGCATCCCCTCGCCGCGATTCTAGCCCGATGAACACATCACGGTCATTGCGTCTGCTGCTCGTCGCTGCCGCCTGCGTGCTCGCCTGCACAGGCTGCGGCGTGAACCCCGTCACGGGCTCCTCCGAAGTCAGCTTCGTCTCGGAGCAGGAAGAAATACGCATCGGGCAGTCGCAGTACGTCCCCTCGCAGCAGAGCCAGGGCGGCGTGCTGAATCTCTACCCCGAGTTGAACGCTTACGTGAGCCGTGTGGGCATGAGCCTGGCGCGGGTGAGCGAGCGCCCTGAGCTTCCGTATGAGTTTGTGGTGCTGAACAACTCCGTGCCCAATGCCTGGGCACTGCCCGGCGGCAAGATCGCGGTGAACCGCGGCCTGCTTTATGAGCTGGATGACGAAGCGCAGCTCGCTGCCGTGCTCGGCCACGAGATCGTGCACGCCGCAGCGCGTCACGGCGCCAAGCAGCAGGAAAAGGGCACGCTGCTCAACATCGGCATGGCGGTGCTGGGCGTGGCGACTGCCGGAACAGGTTTCCAGGACCTCGCGATGCAAGGTGCGCAGCTCGGTGGCGCGATGGTGCAGACGCGCTACGGCCGCGAGGCAGAACTCGAGTCCGACCGCTTCGGCATGCAGTACATGGCCCGCGCAGGCTACGACCTGCAGGGCGCCGTGGCCTTGCAGCAGCGCTTCGTGCAGCTCTCGGGCGGTAATCAGCCCGCAGGCTTCGGGGCGCTTTTCGCCAGCCACCCGCCTTCGCAGGAGCGCGTGGATGCCAACCGTCGGACAGCGGCGAAGCTCGGCACCACGGGGCGCGACGGTCGCGCGGATTTCCAGCGTGCGACGGCCCAGCTGAAGCGTGACCGCCCGGCCTACCAGGCCTACGCGAAAGGCGTGACGGCGATGAACCAGAGCCAGTTCACCGAGGCCCTGCGCCACGCCCGCGATGCAATCCGCCTGCAGGAGCGCGAGGGCCAGTTCCATGAACTCGCGGCCGCAGCACAATCGCGCCTCGATCAACCTGCCGAGGCCATCAAGAGCCTGAACCGCGCGGTGGCGCTGAACCAGTCCTACTACCGCCCCTATCTGATGCGCGGCACGCTGCACCTCAAGCGCGGCAATCTCGACGTCGCCAAGCAGGACCTCACGGTGGCGAACAAGCTCCTGCCCAACGCCGATGCCACCTTTGGCCTGGCCGAGATAGCCCAAAAGGAGGGCGACACCGAGACCGCACTCAGGTATTACGACGCGGTGGCACGCAGCCAGTCACCGTTGGCGGCCGAGGCCCGCAACCGGGTCGCGCGATTGCGATCCGGTTATTACCCCTGACCCACTACGAGCATCCAAGGCAGTACCGTGAAGAAGAACAAACCCGCCGACGCCCCATCGATCGACGACATTCCCGCGCCTAGCGGCGAGTTGGCGCTGCAGACCATCGCCATGCCGCGCGACACCAACGCCAACGGCGACATCTTCGGGGGCTGGCTGTTGTCGCAGATGGACCTTGCGGGCGGCGTGGCCGCCGGAAAGGTGGCGCGCGGCCGTACCGCGACCGTGGCCATCGACCGCATGAGCTTTCTGGTGCCCGTGAAAGTGGGCGCGGTGGTGAGCTGCTACACGGAGGTGATGGCCGTGGGACGCAGCTCCATTCAGGTACGCGTGGAAGTCTGGGCCACCACGCCACGCCCCGAGTGGGATGCCGGCAACGCACAGACCAAGGTGACCGAAGGTACCTTCGTCTTCGTGTCCATCGATGAAAAGGGCCGGACGCGGCCGATCCCCTAGCGCCACCTCTCACACCGGAGCTGAAGACACATGAGCGAATCACGCATCGCCGACAGCCTGCCCGAATGGATCAAGGATCACCTGCGCCGCTACCTCGCCACCGACGGGGCGGACGGGCACCTCTGGGACGCCACGCTGGGCGGCGGCACGGGCATGGTGCCCACCTTGCTGCTCACCACCACCGGCCGCAAGTCCGGGCAGCCGCTCACGCTGCCACTGATTTACGGGGAGTATGGCGACAGCGTGGTGGTGATTGCGTCAAAGGGCGGCGCCCCGGCGCACCCGGCGTGGTACCTGAACCTCGAGGCACAGCCCGAGGTGGGCGTGCAGGTGAAAGCCGATCGCTTCAGCGCACGGGCGCGCACGGCCTCAGGCGAGGAGCGCGCGCGGCTGTGGCAACAGCTGGTGGAGATCTACCACCCTTACGAGAAGTACCAGGCGGCCACCGCCCGGGAGATCCCGGTGGTGGTGCTGGACAGAATCTGAGAACACCTCAGATCGCGGGCATGGCCC
>JBILEG010000423.1:0-3482 GCA_044352225.1 Pseudomonadales bacterium
GGCTGCGAGCCGCCGCGAATATGCGCTGAAGAAGCTGGGACGTGAGGCTAAAGAGGAACTGCTGCGGATCGCCGCCAGCGCGGCGCTCCGGGATTAGTCCTGGGTCTTCTCGAGCAGACGGAGCATCTGCACGGCGAGGCCGCGGTTGTTCTCGCTCAGACGGTAGAACACTTTCAGCAGGGAGTCTGCCTGCCGGTCTGATCCCCGGGCGATTGGCTCGGAGCCGCCTTGCTGGCGTGCTTTGGCAGCCTCTTCGAAGAGATCCCCCAGCGACACATGCAACGCATCAGCAATACGCCACGCGCAGCCTGCAGAGGGCTCCTGAAGATCACGCTCGATACGCGAGAGGTTGCTGGCGTCGAGCCCTGCCTTGTGGGCGAGCTCTTCCAGCGTGGCTCCGGCGGCCAGGCGCAGTTCACGAATGGTGCGTCCGATTCTCATGACCACATTTTGTCCTCATCGAGACAATAGATACAGACGGATTGGTAAGTGGCCCAGGTCTCGTTGCATAAGCGCAAGAACTGACCATCCTCCCCTCTGGCCCGGGCCGCAATAGGGGGTTACGCTTAGCCCATCAAGCTGACAGGGACGACGGCGATGGCCAACAACAAACCGCCTCTCATGGATCCGTCTGGCGACGTTGTCGCAACTGATCCCGCGATTGCACCCACCCGATTCCGATCGGCAAGAGAAGCGCTTCCCTTCGCGCGGACCCTTCCGGACGGCACCACAAGGCTCTGGCCCGAACAGCCTTCCCTGAACACAGGGCACTCCGCCCAGCAACGCGTCGAAGGCGAGCGCTGGGCGCTGGAGCTGTTGCGCTACTACCGTCAGTACGGACATGAACCCGGGGCGCGTGTGCTTCCTGACCTGATCCGCCACGGCGTTGAGAGCGGCGGCGTGGAGCAAGAGCAGTTCACGGGTCTTGTCCGTGTGCTCGATGCGATGCTTGCCTTCGCAGCCCGGCAGTCCGACCTCGATGCCTACGCCATGGCGCTCGATAGCGAACACCAGCGCACGCTCGCCGCTTGGGCATCACTCGAGGAGCGCGGCTGAGGCTGCGCAATGCACCGGGGTGGATGGCATCCGTCCCGCCATCGTCCAGAATGCCGGCAAGCAGTTCTCGCGCGTGGGATCGATGAGCCCGGATACGCCCTTTCAGCTTCTCCTGGACGACGGACGCAGCGTTCCGTACCGGATACGCGTTTCCCGTCGCAGCAGGCGCGTGCGTCTCACCCTCACCCCGCGCGAGGGGCTGGTGATGGTCACGCCGCCCGGCGTGTCCCACGAATGGCTACGCAACCTCGCCAACGACTGGCGCGGCTGGGTGGGCAAGCAGATGGACCAGCTGGGTATCGCAGATCCCGGCGAGCTTCGCAGTCCCTCTCCCTCTCTGCCTGATGAGATCGCCCTGCCGGCCGTCGAGGAAACCTGGTATCTGCTTCAGCGTTACGCGCCGGGATCATCGGCGCGCGTGCGGGAGTCGGGCCCGCGGACGCTTCTCCTGAGCGGCGATGTCAGCGACGCGGACGCCTGTCGCAGAGCGCTGGTGCGGTGGCTCATGCGGCGTGCGCGCGAGACCCTTCCCGGCATGCTCGCGGAGGTCGCGCAGCACACCGGCCTCGTCTACCGGGACGTGAGCGTCCGTGCACAGCGCACCCGCTGGGGCAGTTGCTCCTCGCATGGCGATATCTGCCTCAACTACCAGATTCTCTTCCTCACGCCCGAGCTGGCTCGGCACGTGCTGCTCCACGAGCTCTGCCATACCGTGCGCATGGATCACTCCCCGCGTTTCTGGCGTACCGTGGCCCGCTTCGAACCCGAGCTCGATGCCCGCCGCGCCGAGATGCGCCGTTCCTGGTCTCTGGTGCCCGCATGGCTGCAGGCCCGGGCCTGAGCCGCGGATGCTGCATGCTATTCTCCACAGCCTTTTTTGCAGGGAGAGCCTCTGCCGATGAGCACCACTGATCCCATGCAACTCGGTCACATGGCGGCCGAGGCGGAGTTGGTCAAAGCCTTCCTGCGGAACAAGCAGCCCACCGTCATGGACGATGCCGAGGTGGCGGACTACAAGGCCAGGATCACCAAGCGTCTCAAAGAGCAGGATGCCGTGCTCGTGGCGCATTACTACACCTCCCCCCACATCCAGTCCCTTGCCGAGGAAACCGGTGGTTTCGTCTCGGATTCATTGCAGATGGCGCGTTTCGGCCACGACCATCCGGCCACCACGCTGGTGGTTGCCGGGGTGCGGTTCATGGGCGAGACGGCCAAGATCCTCACGCCCTCAAAGCGCGTGCTGATGCCCACGCTGGAGGCAACCTGTTCGCTCGACGTGGGATGCCCCGTCGATCTTTTCTCGGCCTTTTGCGACCAGCATCCGGACCGCACCGTGGTGGTCTATGCCAACACCTCCGCTGCCGTGAAGGCGCGCTCTGACTGGGTCGTGACCTCCAGCATCGCGCTGGACGTCGTGGAGCATCTGAGTGCGCGTGGCGAGAAGATCCTCTGGGCGCCCGACAAGTACCTCGGCTCCTGGGTGCAGCGCGAAACCGGCGCCGACATGCTGCTCTGGGACGGCTCCTGCATCGTGCACGAGGAGTTCAAGGCGCAAGGCATCGAGGACATGAAGCGGGTGTACCCGGATGCCGCCGTGCTGGTGCACCCGGAATCGCCGCAAGCGGTGATTGCGCTCGCGGACGCCGTCGGCAGCACCACCCAGATCATCGATGCCGCCCGCAATCTGCCCAACCGGCAGTTCGTGGTGGCCACCGACCAGGGCATCTTCTACCAGTTGAAAAAACAGGTGCCCGACAAGGAATTCATCATCGCCCCGACGGCGGGCGAGGGCGCCACCTGCCGCAGTTGCTCGCACTGCCCGTGGATGGCGATGAACGACCTCCAGAGCCTGCTTTACTGTCTTGAACACGGCACGGGCGAAGTACTGGTGTCACCCGAGTTGTGCCATCAGGCGCTGCTGCCGCTGCAACGGATGGTCAATTTCTCGAAGGAGCGTGCGCTCGCGGTGAAAGGCAACGCCTGAGCCCCGACGCGGCTCAGAGGTCTTTCATTTCCTGGCGCATGTCGCGGATGTCCGTGATGCGTGCCTGTATCCCGGCGCTCGCGTGGAAGTTCTCGCGTGCGAGATTGAGTGCGTAGCCGAGCTGTTTCTCGGCCTGGTCGAGCGCCCCGTTCAGGATGAAGTACTCGGCCCTGGCGCGGTGGACGTCCAGGATGCTTCCCGCCAGACCATGGGTTTCTGCCAGTGCGTACCAGACCTGCGGGTCGTCCGGGTGCTGCTCCGCGTGTTCCGCGAGCAGTTTCTCGGCGTCCTTGGGCTTGCCCGCGCGAAGCAGCGCATCCGCGTACAGCATCGTGAGCGGGTGATTGCCCGGGTTCAGCGCGAGCTGCTTCTGCAGGCGGTCCACTGCATCCCCGATGTGGCCGGACGCGAGGTCGAGCTCTGCCGCAGCGATCAACACAGG
>JBILEG010000424.1:0-3456 GCA_044352225.1 Pseudomonadales bacterium
GAGCGAGGCGCTCGGCATGTTCCCGCGCGGCCACGGCGCAGCAGCGGCACGGGAGGGGCGCACAGGCCCCGGCGGCGACCGGCCGCTCAACACCTCGGGTGGCTGCCTGGCGCGCGGACACCCGCCTTCGCTCACAGCGCTTTATGGTCTGCTGGAACTGCGCGAGCAACTGCTCGGCAGGGCGGGCGTACGGCAGTTGCAGAACGTGCAACGTGGCCTGCACATCTGCGAACTGGGCAACTACAACGCGGCGCTTGCGCACGTGGTGGAGCGACTCGCATGAGCCTGCAGACCGTGGTGCTGCCCGGCCGCCGCGGGATCCCACCGCGGGTGAACACCTTCACCGCCCGCTTCTGGAATGCGCTCGAGGAAGGACGTCTGGAGAGCACCCGCTGCCGTGGCTGCGCGCACCTCGGCTTCCCGCCGCGCCGCATCTGCATCGCCTGTGGCGCGCAGGACCCGGAGTGGGTCGAGCTCTCCGGCGCGGGAGTGCTGTACTCGTCCACCGTGATTCACGCCGGCCCCTCGCTCTACTGGGCAGGCGGGCCTTACACGGTGGGGATCATCGATCTCGCGGAGGGGCCCCGGCTCGTAACACGCGTGCTGGGCAGCCTGCCGCCTCCCATCGGCAGCCGCGTGAAGATCGTGGTGACGCGCCACGACGACGGCTGTCTCTTCGCCGCCATTCCGGCGGCGGCCCCCTGACAAGAGGAGTTCCCATGGAGATCGCAGTGCTCGGCGGAGGCCACGGCTGCTACGCCGCTGCGGCCGAACTCTCGGGGGCAGGACACCGTGTGCGGCTATGGCGACGCGACCACGAGGCTTTCACGCCCGTGCTGTCGGCGCGAGCAATCACCGTGAAGGATTTCGCGGGCGAGCGCGAGGTGCCGATCGCCCTGCCAACCTGTTCGCTGCGCGAAGCGGTGGAAGGTGCAGCGCTGATCGTGGTTCCGCTTCCCGCCACCACCCACGAATCCCTCGCCAGCGCGCTGGCGCCGCTGCTGCAGGACGGCCAGGTGGTGTTCCTGCCGCCCGGCACATTCGGGGGTTTTCTGATGGCGCGCGCGATGCACGCCGCGGGCAACATGGCAGACGTCTCTTTCGCAGAAACAGGCACCCTCCCCTACCTCGCGCGCAAGCACGGGCCACGACGCGTGGTGATCAGCGGCTTCGGCAAACGCCTGCCCACCGGTGTGTTCCCGCTGCGCAATGCCGCGCACGCACTCGGCGTGATTCGGCAGGCCTACCCTGCCGTGGAGGACTGCGGAGACCTGCTCTCCGGTGCGCTGATGAACGCAGGCCCGATCATCCACCCGCCGCTGATCGTGATGAATGCAGGCCCGCTGGAGCACTTCCCCTCCTGGGACATCCACAACGAAGGCACGCAACCGGCGATACGCCGCGTCACCGATGCGCTGGACGGCGAGCGCATCGCCGTGCGCGAGGCACTCGGCTATGGTGCGCCGCACTTCCCTCTCAAGGACCACTACGCCAAAGAGGGCGAGGAGTGGATGTACGGCCGCGGCGCCCACGACAAACTGACCGACAGCGGCGACTGGCGCGAGAACATCGTGCTCACCGAGCACCGCTACATGCTGGAAGACACGCGGCTCGGCCTGTCTTTCATCAGCTCCGTAGGCCGCTGGGCGGGGGTGCCCACGCCGCTCTGCGACGGCTTCCTCGCCATCGGCGCTGCGATCACGGGCCGCGATTTCCGTGCAGAGGGACGCACCTTCGAGAAGCTCGGTCTGGACACGCTCTCCCGCGATGCGATGCGGGCGATGCTCCACGCGGGGCTAGCCGCATGAGCAACATCGATTGCGTTGCCTCGGTCGGCGCGGGGCGTATGGGCCGGGGCATCGCGCTCAGCTTTGCCTTCGCCGGGCTGCCGGTGCGGCTGATCGACCTGAAACCCCGCGCCGCAGGTGAAGCAGAGCGATTGTTCGACGAGGCACGCACGGAGTTGCGGGCCGATCTCGCGCTGATGCAACGCCTTGGCCTGCTGGATGCCACGCAGGCAGCGCGCGTGGAAGCCCTTGTCGAATACGTGGGGCACGAGGGCGCGGTTGCCGCACTGCAAGCGCCACTGATTTTCGAAGGCGTGCCCGAGCGCATGGAGGCCAAGCGCGACTGTCTGGCGTTCATCGGCAGGCATGCGCCCGCAGACGCCATCGTCGCCTCCACGACCTCGACCTTTCTGGTCACGGAACTCGCAGGTCTCATCGACGGGCCGGAGCGCTTTCTGAATGCGCACTGGCTGAACCCCGCGCACCTGATGCCGCTGGTGGAGATCAGCCGCTCGGCGCTCACCTCCGATGATGTGGTCACGCGACTGGAGAACACGCTGCGTGCCATGGGCAAGGTGCCGGTGGTGTGCGGCCCCGCACCCGGTTACATAGTGCCCCGCATACAGGCCCTCGCCATGAACGAGGCCGCGCGCATCGTCGAGGAAGGCATCGCCACGGCAGAGGCGGTGGACCTTGCGGTGCGCACCGGCTTCGGCTTGCGCTTCGCGGTGCTGGGCCTGCTGGAATTCATCGATTGGGGCGGCGGCGACATCCTCTACTACGCATCCCGCTATCTCAGCTCCGAACTCGGCGAGCGCTACCGCGCACCGGAGATCGTCGAGCGCAACATGCACGAGAAGCGCAACGGGCTTCGCGACGGAAACGGCTTCTACGACTGGCGCAACACCGACGTGGCGGCCTACCGCGAGAAGCGGCTGGGCGACTTCAGCCGCATGCTCACGCACGCGGGCCTGCTGCCACAACCGGGCGCGGCGCGCGCACTCGACTGAACAGGGGGAGAGGCACCATGCACGCGGAGCTCGGGATAGCAGAACTCGAACGGGTGCGCGCAGGCATCGCGCCCTACATCGTGCAGACGCCCTCCCTGCGCTGGCAGGGTGGAGCGCTCGCAGAGCGAATCGGCGCCGGCACGGTGGTGGAAGTGAAGCTCGAACTCTTCCAGCGCACCGGCACCTTCAAGGCACGCGGCGCCATCAACACCATGCTGAACCTGGACGCCGCGCAACGCGCACGCGGCGTGACGGCCGTGAGCGCCGGCAACCACGCCGTTGCCACTGCATGGGCTGCGCAACAGTTGGGCATCAACGCGAAGATCCTGATGCCGCAGGGTGCGAATCCGTACCGACTCGCGCTGGCGCGGTCCTTCGGCGCAGAGATCGTGATCGCACCGTCGCACCACGCCATGTTCGAAATGGTGAAAGTGCTGCAGGAGCAGGAAGGACGCTACTTCGTGCATCCCTTCGAGGGTGCACTGCCCGTGCAGGGCAGCGCCTCGGCGGGGCTGGAGTTTGCGGAACAGGTAGAGCCCGTGGACGTGATGATCCTGCCCGTGGGTGGTGGCGGTCTTTGCGCAGGCTTTGCCGCGGCCATCCGCCAGCGCTGGCCGGCGGTCACGATCTACGGCGTGGAGCCCGAGGGCGCCAACGCC
>JBILEG010000426.1:0-3439 GCA_044352225.1 Pseudomonadales bacterium
GAGCAGGTCTCCTCGCGTCAATATCAGGCGTTGTCCGGGCTGCACCAATCCGCGGCGACGCAGTTCCGCCACGGCCTCCCCGGCCGCATCTGCCGCCGCAAACACGGTGTAGTCGAACACCAGAGGGCGAACGCCGCGATACAGGCACATCCTGCGGACCGTTTCGGCGTGTCTGCTGAGGGCAAAGATGGGCAGGCCCGAACTCATCCGCGACATCCTGAGGGCAGTTGCGCCGGACTCCGTGAGGCAGACCATGCCGGCAACGCCGGCGAGGTGGTTGGCGGCGTAGACGGCTGCCATGGCGATGGTTTCATCCACGCGCTGGAATTCCCTGTCCGCGCGGTGCCCCGAGCGCCTCACTTCAGGCCACGTTTCCGCGCCCAGGCAGGTGCCTGCCATCGCACTCACCGTCTCTGCGCGCGTGGGGATGGGATTCTGGACCATCGACTCCATCATCTGCGTTGCGGTGATCACGATCCGGTCTGCGCGGCGCGCCTTCCGGATCAGCATTTTCTGGACGCCGATCAGCGCTGCGTCGCCGATTTCCACCCCCAGGTCGCCGCGCGCCACCATGATGCCGTCCGAGGCCTCGATCATTGCATCCAGAACCGCCTCGTCCTGTACAACCTCTGCGCGTTCGATCTTGGCGATGATCCGCGCGCTGCTGCCGGCGGCGACTGCGAGCGCCCGCGCTTCCCGGATGTCGTCCGCGTGCAGGGGGAAGGAGACAGCCAGATAGTCGAGCCCGAGTTCTGCCGCGTGGCGGATGTCTTCGAGGTCGCGCTCGGTGAGGGAAGGCGCCGAGAGCCCGCCGCCAAGCCGGTTCAACCCCTTGCGGTTCGAGAGACGACCGCCCATGCGTACGCGGCAGTGCACCTTCGTGCCTTCGACGCCTGTGACCGTCAGGCTGATGCGGCCGTCGTCCAGGATCAGCACGTCGCCCGTGAATACGCTCTGAGGCAGACTGGGCAGATCGACGCCTACGGCTGTTTCGTCGCCTGCGTCCCCCGGCAACCCGCAGTCGAGTGTGAAGGAGCCTCCGGCCACGAGTTCCACCGCCCCGTCGCGGAAGCCTCGGATGCGGATCTTGGGCCCTTGCAGGTCGCCCAGCAGGGCGACCTCGTGTCCGAGGCGAGCAGCTGCCGTGCGGACCTCGCGTGCGCGTGCGCTGTGGTCTTCGACCTTGCCGTGCGAGAAATTGAGACGGAACACATCCACACCTGCTTCCACCAGCGCGGCAATCGTCTCCGGCGAACTGCTGGCGGGCCCCAGTGTGGCGACGATCTTGGTGCGGCGGTGCACGCTCACGGCTGTGCCTCCTCGTGGTCGATACGGAGCAATTGCTTGCCCATGTTCTCGCCGCGAAAGAGGCGGAGCAGCGTCTGCGGGATGCGGTGGAAGCCTTCCTGCACGTCGGCTTCCCAGCGGAGCTCGCCGCTCGCCATCCATGGCCCGAGTTCGGCAAACGCCTCACCCGTTCGATGCAGATAGTCGAGCATCAGGAAGCCCTCCATGCGTGCCCGGCGATAGATCAGGCTCATCAGGTTGCGCGGTCCGGGCGGCGGCTGCTGCGCGTCGTAACCCGCGATCTGCCCGCAGAGCACCACACGGCCCCGCTGCGCGATGGAGCCGATCATCGCTTCGAGGTGGGCGCCGCCGACGTTGTCGAAGGCGATGTCGATGCCGGCAGGGCAGAGCGTTGCCAGGCGCTCCGCGAGCCCCTCGTTGCGGTAGTCGATGCAGTCCTCGGCGCCCAGACTCCGCACCCACGCGCACTTGGTGGCGCCGCCGGCAATGCCGATGACGCGCGCGCCACGCAGCTTGGCGATCTGCACGGCCATGGAGCCGGTCGCGCCGCCCGCAGCGGAAACGACCACAGTCTGGCCGGCCGCGAGGCCGCCTACATCGACGAGGCCGAAGTAGGCGGTGAGCGCTGTGCCGCCCAGCGCGGCGAGGGCCATCTCCGGCGTCACGCCGGGCGGCAGCAGTGCAGGCGGCAGTGCATCGCCCGGGTGTGCCACGGCATAGTCCTGCCAACCATACAGTCCTTGAACCAGCGACCCTTCTGGCAGCGCCGGGTTTGTCGAGCGCACCACACGCGCGACACTCGATGCGCGCACCACCTCGCCCACGCGCACCGGTGGCAGATAGCCCTCCTGATCCTTCAGCCATTCGCGCTGCGTGGCATCGAACCCGAGCCAGAGGTTCTGCAGCAACACCTGGCCCTCGTCGAGCGCCGCTTCGGGAATCGTGGTTTCGCGGTAGGCGAAATCATCCTCGAGCAGCGTTCCGCGGGGTCGGCGGGCAAGAATCCACTGGCGGTTTTTGGGGTCCATGTTTTTCCCTCGATCGGTACGTGGATTATGCACCAGTGCCTCAGCCGGCTTTGTCATAATGGTCATGACCGTTTTTCTGGCGCAGATCCATGCTCGAGTTTGTACAGCGTGCCGGTATTCACTCCGGCCGGATTGCCTTCCGCGCGGGAGACCGCAGCACCACCTATGCCGACCTGCTCGGCCGTTCGGCATCGATCGCCTCCCTCCTTCTGGGTGCGGCGGCAGATCTCGCGGAGGAACGCATCGCCTTCCTTGTGCCCGCTGGCGAGGATTACGCGGCTATGCAGTGGGGTATCTGGCGTGCCGGCGGTGTGGCCGTTCCCCTGAACCGGGGCGCTGCGATGGGCGAATTGCTGCACGTGCTGCGCACCGCGGGTGTATCGCGGGTCATCAGCGAGGCGCCGGGCGATGCGCTGCTCGAGGCCTGTGCGGCTGCAGGCGCGGTCATGTCCGGCCTTCCGCCCGACAGCATTGATGTGCCCGTCCGCGCGTTGCCCGAGGTGGCGGCGGAGCGCCGCGCCATGATCGTGTTTACCAGTGGCACCACCAGCAAGCCCAAGGGCGTGGTCGCCACGCACGCCAACCTTGCCGCCATGATGTCCGGCATGGAACAGGCTTGGGGCTGGCGGGCTGATGACTCCACGCCGTTGTTCCTGCCGCTTCACCACGTGCACGGAATCGTGAATGTGCTGGGCTGCGCGTTGTGGGCGGGCGCCTGTGTAGAGGCTTTTGATGGCTTCCGGCAGGACGCTGTGTTGCAGCGCGTGGAGGAGGGGGCCTACACCGTGTTCATGGCCGTTCCCACGATCTACGTGAAGCTGATCGCCGCGCTCGAGGGCATGGTTGATGAGCGCAGGGCTTCAATCTGCGGCGCCTTCGCCCGGATGCGCCTCATGGTGTCGGGTTCCGCCGCCCTGCCTGCCACCGTGCACCAGCGCTGGGAGGAACTCACGGGCCAACGGCTGCTCGAGCGCTATGGCATGACCGAGATCGGAATGGCGCTGTCCAATCCGCTGGTGGGCGAACGCCGCAGCGGCAGCGTCGGCCTCCCGATGCCGGGTATGGATGTGAGACTGGTCGATGAGGCCGGGGCCGAGGTGCCG
>JBILEG010000427.1:0-3424 GCA_044352225.1 Pseudomonadales bacterium
CACCAGCTCAGCTGACCACTCCCGCGCGATCGCTCCTTCAAGAAGCTCGAGCGCCTCCGCTCCTGCGCCAGCTGCAGAGAGCGCGCGTGCGTGGCGCAACAGGAGCGAGGTCTTGCGCCGAAGCGACTGCGGCAGTGCATCCCAGCGCTGGCGAAGCGCGGCAGCGTCGGCTGTTGCAGGGCGCGCGAGAAACGCCCGCTCCTCGAATTCATCCAACGCAGCCTCGGGCAGCAAGCGCTCGCGGCGCGCATCCGGCAGCAAGGCTGATACGCGATCCCAATCGCCGATCCGCGCAAGGGATTGGAGTAGCAACTCGCGCGCCGCTGCGGAGGTGGAACCGTCCCCCAGCGCAGCGACGGCCGCCGCAGGGTTGCCGAGTTGCACCTGCACCCGCGCGCGCTCCACGCTCACCGCCGCAGCTGCATCGGGCAATTCTGCCGCAAGCGCGAGGAAGCCCTCGGCGAGCGTCGCATCACCGCGCGCCGCTGCTGCACGGGCGGCAAGCAGATGGTTGGCGAGGGGATAGGGCGAGCGCTCGGCGCCCCGCGCGAGCAGACGCGCCGCGCGATCCCAGTCGCCCTCGAAGTAGGCGCGCAGCCCCTGTGCGGTGCGATCGCGGCTCATATGGCCGGCACTGCCCGCAGGGTGCCCGCGCACGCGCCGCCACAGCCCGGAGACGCCGCGCCAGAGCCGCGCGACGAGAAGCATCAGCAGCAGCAGCGCGAACAGCAGCAGCAGGCCGAACCAGAGCGTGGTTTCGACGCGCGTGTGGCCGTATTGGAGCAGCACATAGCCCGCATCCGCGCGCACCAGCCAGGCGAGCGCGCCCGCGGCCAGCAGGGCGAGCAACAGCAACAGGAAGGCGCGCCGCACCGCTCTCAGCCCCCGCCGCCGGAAGAAGCAGCTGCCCGGAGCGCGGCCAGGGAGTCCGCCAGATCGGGCATCTGCGGCGCGATGGTCTGACCGCCAAGACGCTCGGCCTCCTCGAGGAAGCTGCGGTTCGCCGCGGGCTCGGTGCCGAAGCCCGTGCGAAGCAGCTCCTGCGCGTCGGAGAGGGCGCCGGCATAGACCTTCTGCTCGCCTGCCAGCAGGCCGAGCTTCGCCTGTTCCAGCAACAGGCGCAGGTTGGCGCGCAGTGCGGCTTCCTCGTCCGCGGTGGGCAGGGGCGTTGCGGCAGGCGCGTCGTGGCGGATGGCGATGTAGCGTTCGAGCAGCGCCTCGGCGCGGTCGAGCCAGTCTTGCGCAGGGGCGGCGGCACCCTCGGCAGGCGCAGCGTCCGCGGCGGGCAGCCGTGGCTCGGTAAAGGCAATGGCGGGAATGCCGGCCGTGAGCGCCGAGAGCCGCAGGTACAGGCCTTCGACATCGAAGCCGGCGAGCGCCCGCAAGGCGGCGATGTCTTCCGCGAGCCGCGCGCGCGCTTCGTGGAAGGCGGGATCCTCACGCTGGCGCAGGATGCCATCGGCAGCCTCGAGCAATTCCAACGCACCCCGGGCATCACGGCCCATCAGCAGACTTTGAGAGGCAAGGCGCAGCAGGTACTCCGCTTCCGACAGATCCTGCCGTGAGCTGCGCAGTTCACGGCTCGTGGCATCCAGCGCGGCGCGCAGTTCGGCCTGCCCGGCCTCGAGTACGGCGACGCGCGCGGCAGAGGCCTCAAGCGCTCTCTTCGACTCTGCCAGAGCAGCCTGCAGCGCTGGCGCGCCCGGCCACTCCACCGGCCGCGCACGCACCTCGGCCACCTGGGCGCTGAGCCGCTCGTTCGCCTGCCAGAGCCATACCGATGCACCGCCCGCGCCCAGCGCGAGCAGCAGGGCAAGCCACGCCGGGCCGCCGCCTTTGCGCGGTACGGCCGCGGGTGCGGGCCTGGGAGCGGGAATATCGGGGGCGCGTGGAGCCGGCTGGTCTGTCATGAATGTTCCGCCTTGCAGCCGGGAGCTTTCGCGAAGGTGGCGAGTGCCTCGAGCATCGCCGCATCGCTTGCGTTGCGGGCCATCACCACCGGCGCCGGCACACGGTGCCGGGCCTCGGCCGCGACCCGTTCGCCGGGAACCACGAAACAGGCCTCCGCCGGTACTTTGCCAGCGGGCATCCGCCCGAGCAAGCCGAGCAGATGGGCGAGGGTCTCGCCGCTGCTGGCAAGGAATGTGTTCACACGATGGGAGTCGAGCAAGGTCTCCAGCAGCGTCGCAGCCCCATCCGGCAGCGAACGACGGTAGAGCGCGCATGCCTCGACCCGCGCACCGCGGGCACGCAGCGCCTCGGCGAGGAGTTCTCGCCCGCCTTCGCCCTTGAAGATCAGGATTTGTTGTCCCTCCACCTGCGCGAGTGCGGTGTGCGCCAACAGTTCCTCGGAATTCATCGCGGTGCCTTCGCCCGCCTCGGCGGCGATGCCTGCGCGGATCAGCGCATCCCGCGTGGCCGAACCCACCGCGAGAGCGCGCAACCCCGGCGGCCACACGAGGCCCGCTTCCCGCACAGCGGCGAGCGCGGCAGCGACAGCGTTGGTGCTGATGAAAATGGCCGTGCTGCTTTCATCGAGCAGCCGCGCCAACGTGGCCGCTTCGAGCGGCAGGGGGAGGATATCGAGCAAGGGGCACTCCAGCGCCTCGCCGCCGGCGGCACGTATCGCGGACGCGAGCGCGGCGCCCTGCCCTGCGGGCCGTGTCACCAGCGCGACGATGCCGCGCAGCTCATGCCCCATCGCGTCCTTCCGCGTCGAGCAGCGCGCGCAGGATCTCGCCCGCACCCGCGGCCAGCAGTTCGGACGCCACCGATTCGCCCAATCGCTCGGGCGCGCTGCGCGGGCCGCTGCCCTCGGCGCGCAACACGCGGCTGCCGTCGACGGTGCCGACCAGCGCGCGCAGCTGCAGCGTGTCGCCCTCGAGTACCGCGTGTGCCGCGATCGGCACCTGGCAGCCGCCCTGCAGCGCGCGGTTCAGGGCGCGCTCGGCCAGCACGCAGCTCGCGGTGTCGGCGTGGTGAAGACCTGCGAGCAGCTCGCTCAGCTCCTCGTCGCCGTCGCGGGCCTCGATGCCGATCGCGCCCTGGCCCACGGCCGGCAGCAACATGCCCGGGCCGATCGCCTCAGCGATGCGCGCGGACATCTCGAGGCGGCGCAGTCCCGCCGCGGCGAGGATGATCGCGTCGTAGTCGCCGGCATCGAGCCGCGCGAGACGGGTGTTCACGTTGCCGCGCAGGTCGAGCAATTGCAGATCCGGGCGCAGTGCTTTCAGCTGGCACTGGCGCCGCAGGCTCGAGGTGCCCACGCGCGCGCCCTGCGGCAGCGCTGCCAGCGTACCGACGCTGTTGGAGACGAAGGCATCGCGCGGGTCTTCGCGCGTGAGGATGGCGGTGATGGAGAGCCCGGGCGGCAGCTCCATGGGCACGTCCTTGATGGAGTGCACGGCGAGATCCGCCCGCCCCT
>JBILEG010000428.1:0-3419 GCA_044352225.1 Pseudomonadales bacterium
GAACTCGGGCTGGCGATCCGCGCGCAGGTCTTCGTCGCGGAAGCACTTGGCGATCTGGTAGTAGCGATCCACGCCCGCCACCATCAGGAGCTGCTTGAAGAGCTGCGGTGACTGCGGCAGCGCGAAGAAACGGCCGGGCTGGGTACGGCTGGGCACGAGGTAATCGCGCGCGCCTTCCGGCGTGGCGCGGGTCAGGATCGGCGTTTCGACTTCCATGAAGCCGTTCGCGCCCAGGAAATTGCGGATCGCAAGCGTCACCTCGGAGCGCAGGCGCAGGTTGTTCAGCATCTCTGGGCGGCGCAGGTCGAGGTAGCGGTAGCGCAACCGCGTCTCCTCGCCCACCTTCGCGTGCTCGTCGAGCTGGAAAGGCGGCGTATCCGAGGTATTCAGGATCTCGAGTTCGAGGCCGTAGACCTCGATCTCGCCCGTGGCCATGCCCGGATTGACCGTGCCGGGCGAACGGGCGCGGACACGGCCGCGCACACGCAGCACGTACTCGCTGCGCACGCGGTCGGCCATCTCGAAGTGCGGGCCTGAATCCGGATCGAAGACCACCTGCACGATGCCCGCGCGGTCACGCAGGTCGATGAAGATCACACCACCGTGGTCCCGCCGGCGATCAGCCCACCCGCAAAGCGTGATTTCCTGGCCGGCGTGGGCGGCGCGAATGTCGCCGCAGTAGTGGGTGCGCATGGTGTGCAGATTCCCTTAGGCGTGTGTGTCAGGTGGTGCCGGAAGCGGCAGCAGGTGCAGGTGTGCTGGACGCCGATGATGGAGACGAGGAGGAAGAGGACGAAGAGTCCGAAGATCCGCCCGCATCGCCGGCGAGGTTCTTTTTCCCGCCCTTCTTGAAGTCGGTCTCGTACCAGCCAGCACCTTTCAGGCGGAACCCGGCCGCGCTGATCTTGCGTCGGAGCTCTTCCTTACCGCACTGCGGGCACAGGCTGAGAGGTGCGTCAGACAGCTTCTGCAACTTCTCGAGTTCATGGCTGCAGGACTGGCACTGGTACTCGTAGATGGGCATCGATTCTCCTCCGGGAAATGCGCGTCCGTTCTGCCGGGCGTGGGCTGCTTGCGGACCACGCCCCGTCAAAAAGCGGCGGATTATACCCACCGCGACCAGCACGAACACCCGCAAAACACGCGCATTGACCGGGCAATCACGGGCTGGCGCAAGAATTCGCGCAATGTCGGTTGCCGCGCTGTATTGAATCGATTATATATGTGCCCGCCGCTGCCGGAGACGCGAGAAACGGCGGCATTTACGGCACTAAAACGGGTTTCGTACCCGCACAGGCCCTCTCGTCAAACCCCCAAAACAGAGAAGGAACACACATGGCCAAGAAACCCGCCGCGAAGGCAGCGCCGACGAAGGCTGCACCCAAGAAAGCTGCCGCGAAGGCCGCGCCGAAAGCCGCTGCCAAAGCCGCACCGAAAGCCACTTCCAAGAAAGCCGCTGCAGCTCCCAAGCCCGCAGCAGTGAAGGAGCGCTGGGGCAAGTCGCAGATCCTGAACGAGCTCTCCACCCGCGCCGGTATCACCCGCAAGCAGGCTTCCTCTGTTGTAGAGGAGCTGGGTAGCATCATCGGCCGCCACATCGGCAAGAACGGCCCCGGCATGTTCGTACTTCCCGGCATGCTGAAGGTCAGCACCAAGAAGAAGCCCGCGGTCAAGGCAGGCCTTCGCAAGCATCCGATTACCGGTGAAATGATCCAGGGCAAGGCGAAGCCCGCATCGGTAACGGTTCGCGTACGTGCGCTGAAGAAGCTGAAAGATCTCGCCAACTGAGATCCACCGCCTCTGGCACAGGAACCCCCCGCGAGAAATCCGGGGGGTTTTTGTTTGGGCGCAGCGCAGCGTTCAGACGGTTGCCAACCCCATGTCGGCCAGCAATTCGCGCAACTCAGCGAGTGCGGATGCCGCACCGTCAACCGTGTAGGGCACCATCGGCACCACACCCCATATCGGCCTTGGCCAAGCGGCATCGGCCTCGCGCCGCACCACGTGATGCACGTGCAACTGCGGCACCTGGTTGCCCAGCGCCGCCACATTCAGTTTGCCGCCACCGAAGTGCGCCATGATCCTGCGTCCCACGTCGGCCGACTCCTGCCAGAACACCGCGAGATCCGAAGCCTCGAGCTCGTAGAGTTCACGCAGCCCTGCGCGACGCGGCACCAGCACCAGCCACGGGTAGTTGGCATCGTTCATCAGCAGCACGCGATCGAGCGCGAGGTCACCCACCACGAAACAATCCTTCGCGAGTTGCGGATGCAGTTCGAAACCGATCTCTGACTGCGACATCGTCACGCTCTCCGGAGGGGGTTTTCCTGTACGCCCGCGCAGGCGGGAACGTAGAATCCGGCGGACATTAGGCCCGAAAACCGCCGGATACAAGCAGCATGCGCGCGAGCCAGATTCTCATCGCCACTCTCAAGCAGACGCCCGCAGACGCAGAGGTCATCAGTCACCAACTGATGCTGCGCGCGGGCCTGATCCGCCGCCTCGCCTCGGGGCTCTACACCTGGTTGCCGCTGGGGCTGCGGGTGCTGCGCAAGATCGAGGGCATCGTCCGCGAAGAGATGAACCGCAGCGGCGCACAGGAAGTGCTGATGCCAGTGGTGCAGCCGGCAGAACTCTGGCAGGAGTCGACGCGATGGGAGCAGTACGGCCCTGAACTGCTGCGCATCGCCGACCGTCACGACCGCCCTTTCTGCCTCGGCCCCACGCACGAGGAAGTCATCACCGATATCGCCCGTAACGAACTGCGCAGCTACCGCCAGCTGCCGGTCAACTTCTACCAGATACAGACCAAATTCCGTGACGAGATCCGCCCCCGCTTTGGCGTGATGCGCGCGCGGGAATTCATCATGAAGGACGCCTACTCCTTCCACCTCGACGCCGCCTCGCTCGACGACACCTACCAGGAGATGTACCGCGCCTATTCGCGGGCTTTCGACCGCATCGGGCTCGATTATCGCGCGGTGATCGCCGACACCGGCAGCATTGGCGGCAGCGCCTCGCACGAGTTCCACGTGCTGGCAGACTCGGGCGAGGATGCCATCGCCTTCAGCACGGGCAGCAGCTACGCCGCCAACGTCGAGAAAGCCGAAGCACTCGCCCCCGCCACGCGCGAAACACCCTCAGGCGCTGCACAAAGCCTTGTCGCAACGCCCGGCAAGCACACCATCGCCGCCGTGGCGGAGTTCCTGGGCGTCGCCGCCGCGCGCGTCGTGAAGACCCTGGTGGTGGCGGGCGAAACAGGGCTGGTCGCTCTCGTCGTGCGCGGCGATCACCAGCTGAACGCGATCAAGGCGCAGTGCCACCCGCTGGTGGCAGACCCGCTGCGCATGGCAACAGACGCGGAAATCACCGCAGCGCTCGGCGCACGCCCGGGCTCTCTCGGGCCCGTAGGCCTGTCC
>JBILEG010000065.1:0-11877 GCA_044352225.1 Pseudomonadales bacterium
GCCGGCCAGCCCCGAGGGGCCGGCCGGCACATCAGAGTGCCATCAGATGCCGGTTGTAGCCGGTGCCGGAGCCAGTTCCCAGATTCCCCGCCCGAAGGTGGCCGCACGCACGAGCTGCGAATTCTCCGAGACGTAGAGATCCGTCACGTTCACCAGCGGCAGCCCGGTGCCGAAGCGCACCCATGTGCTGCCCGCGTCCTGCGAGCGGTAAACGCCGAGGTGCGTGCCGGCGTAGAGCGTGTTCGCATCGCCCGGGTCGGCGGTGATGATGTTCACCGGCACACCCGCGGGCAGGCCCGTGCTGGTGCTGCCGTTGCTGCCGTCGATGATCGCCCAGGTGGCGCCGCTGTCGGTGGACTTCCACAGGTGCGCGGCCGTTGCTGTTGCCGCGACCGAGGCCACGTACACGGTGCCGGGATTCACGCGGTCGAAGTACACGTAGGAGATCGACTTGTCGTTCGCCGGCAGCGCGCCCGACTGGGCCCAGCTCGTGCCGCCGTTGGTGGTGAGGAACACGCGCCCGCCGTTGGCCGCCACGCCCACGCGGTTCGCGTCGCTGTGCGCCACGCCGACGTTGCGGATGAACAGCGGGTCTGCCGTGGTGTTCGTGAGGCCCGTGGTGCCCAGTGCCGTCCAGCTGGTGGCGTAGTTGGCCGACTTGTACACCTTGGTGTTCGAGTGGGTGTAGACCGTGTTGCCCGTGGCATCACCCGTCCAGTTCGCGATCTGGGTGATGAAGGGCGCCGTCCCGCTGTTGTTGCACTCGGTGATGCCGGAGCAGGCAGCAGTAAAGCTGCTGCCGCCGTTCGTCGACTTGAAGATGCGCGAGTAGTAGAGGCTCCCGAGCATGTTCGAGGCGTTGGAGGCGTTCACATCGCTGCCGAAGCCGTCTCCGCCGATGGGTTGGTTGAAGACCGAGGTGGCTCCCACACGCACGCGGGTGCCGTTGTCCTGCAGGCCGGCCACCACCGCATTCACGTTGGCGGTGGAAGAGCCCACCGAATACATCAGGTGCGTGGCGATGCCCTCGTTCAGGTTTGCCCAGGTGGGAGTGGCGGCGGTGGGGTTGGTGCTGCGGAAGATACCGCCGTCGGAGCCTACGTAGAGCGTGCCGCCCGAGAACGCGGCGGCGTGCATGTCAGCGTGTACATAGCCCAGCTTGAACTGACGCAGCCAGTTGCTGATCTGGGAGATCTTGGCGAAACCGTCCGTGGTGCGGGCGGTGAGCAGGGCCCCGCCCGTGAACACGGTCGTGTTGCTGGTGGGCGACACGATGATCATGTGGTTGTACCAACCCTGACCGTTCAGGATGCCGCTGTAGTTGCGCGACTCGGTGTTGCCGTTGCTGTACTTCTTGGTGGCCGCGCTGAGGGCGGTGAAAGAGGTGCCGCCGTTGGTGGACCGGAAGATGTCTGCCAGATCCGTAGCCGTGGTTGCGAGCGGCTTGGCGGCCATCGCGTAGACGATGGTGGTGGAGCCGTTGGTGCCCGTCCCTGTCGCGGCCGCAACGCTGATGCGGCCCACGCCACCCGTCTTGGTCACGCCCGTTGACTTGGTCCAGGTGGCGCCATTGTCCGCGCTCTTCCAGATCTGGCCGTCGGTGGTGCCCGTGGTGGCGGCGGCGTTGGCTTCCAGCGAGAGCACGAAGCCTTGCCCGCCGGTGGCGGCGAGGGACCAGACGTAGGGGTCGATGCCGGCCGCAGCGCCGGTGGCCAGCGTCACTTTGCTGAAGGTGGTGCCCGCGTCCGTCGAGCGGTAGAGGCCTTTGTCGGTGGCGGCCAGTACGACACTGGTGTTGGTGGAGGCCACGAGCACCTGCGGGATCACGCTCGAGGCGCCCAGGTACACGGGCGAGGACCAGGTCGCTCCGGCGTCCGTGCTCTTCACCAGGCCGATGCCCGTGCCGTCGAAGGGATCACCGAGCCCGAGATAAAGCGTGTTCGCGTTGGCGGGGTCCATGGCAAGCGAGCCGACCGACAGCGAGCCGAGCCCGTCAGTGATAGGCGTCCAGGTGGGCACTGCCACAGTAGCGTTGGTGGTTTTCCAGACGCCGCCACCCGAGAAAGCCACGTACAGCGTGTTGGTGTCGGTGGGGTGCGGCACGATGGAGCGCACACGGCCGGAATCGCTGATCCCCGTGAGGGTCGTACCGTTGGTGATCGAATCCGCTTTGGTGGGGCCGATCGGCAACCAGCCATCGCCTGTGGCAGCTGCCTGCGTGGTGTAGGCGCTGCCGATGGCCTGCGAGGTCTGTGCGGTGGGCATCAGGCTGCTCCAGCGCCGACGCTCCTGCTCTGCTGCCTTGTTCAGGAACCGCATGTACTCACGGGAGAACGGTCCTCCGAGCTTCCGCGGGCCCTTGGCCTTGCCGCTGGTCTCGTTGTACCACTCGTCCATCGCCGCTCTGCGTGCGGTGGGGCGGTCGGTCTCCGGGCGGCCGCCTTCCTCGGCGGCGTTCTGGGCGAGCACGGAGGGCGCCAGACCGGCTCCGACAAAAAGGGCGAAGACGGCGCCGGTCAGGAAGGTCGCGCGTGGCATGCAGGAAGCTCCGTGTCGCGGGGTGCAGGATCGGGCTGTTTTCAGCCGAATTCGCGGGTGCAGCAAAAGTAACGCCAAAGACAGCGGGGCACAACGAATCAATCAGTTGCCTGCGTCGGTGGCTCCGGAACGCCCTGCGGTTGTAAAGAAAATCGACACGGCGCAGCACGCCGCCGCGCCCCTGCCCGCGGGACCCTGCCCTCGGCTATGCTCGGCCCCGCCAGTCACAGGGGAGCCGGTCATGGCCTACGTTTGCCTGAAGTATGAATGCCGCGCGCCTGCCGAGACCACCTCCGAGTCCCTTGCCCACATCTACGACACCGCGCTCGAGCAGATCGCCTGGGTGGATTCGCTGGGCCTCCCCGTCACGGTGAATTTCTGCGAGCACCACGGCAGCGAAGACAGTTACGTGCCCAGCCCCCTGCTGCTCGCTGCGGCGGCGGCGCGCATGACGCGCAACGTGCGTCTGCAGGTGAATGCGCTGGTGCCGTTCCTCGATCCGCTGCGCCTCGCCGAGGACCTGGCGGTGCTCGATCAGCTGAGCCACGGCCGCGCCGAGGTGCTGCTGCTGGGCGGCTACCTGCAATCCGAGTTCACGATGTTCGGCGCGGATCCTGCCGATCGCGGGCGCCTGATGGAAGAGTGCGTCACCACCCTCAAGCAGGCCTGGACGGGCGAGGCCTTCAACTTCCGCGGCCGCCCGGCACGCATCCGCCCTGTGCCGGTGCAGCAGCCCCATCCCACGCTGGTGATGGGCGGTTCCTCTGCGGCTGCGGCGAAGCGTGCCGCGCGCGAGGGGGATGCCTTCGTGGGCGGTGTGCCCAGCCTGAATCCGATTTATGCCGGGGAATGCCGGCGCCTCGGGCGCACGCCGCGTTACCAGGCCGAGATGGCGCACGGTTTCCTGTTCGTGTCGGAAGAACCCGACGCCGACTGGGCCCGCATCGCGCCCTATTGCCTCTACGAGACCAACTGCTACGCGCGCTGGCACCAGAGCGCGAGCGTGGATGCGATCTTCAGCACCGCGCTGGATGCCGATGCGCTGCGCGCGCAGGGCACCTACAAGGTGATGCGCGCCGAAGAGGTCATTGCCGCGGCGCCTTCGCTCGCCCCGAATGATGCCTACATCCTGCACCCGCTGGTCGGTGGCATGGACACCGCGACGAGCTGGCGGCTGCTGCGGAATTTCTTCGGGCAGGTGGCGCCGCATGTGCCACTGAACCCGCTTTGATCGCGGCTGTTCAGCCGAGGATTTTCTCGCGCCGGTAGAGCCTGCCGGCCAACCATGTGAGCGCGGCACCCAGAGCCAGCGTGCTGCACACCGAGATGGCTGCATAGCTCACCGGCAGCGCCTCACCGCGCAGCAGGCCCTGCATCAGCAAGTGCTGCGAAAGGCTGGGCACAGCCATAAGCGCGGGGCTGGGCTCCACCTCCATGACGCCTGCCACCGCGATCGGCAGCGTGGGCACCAGCAGCACCATCCCCAGCCAGGTCTGGGCCTCCTTGTAGCTGCGCGTGAACGAGGCCACCACCGTGAGCAGCGCGGCACCCACCACCGTGAAAGGCACCATCGCACCAAAGACGGCGAGCGCCATCCCCGGCCCGAAATCCACCGACATGCCGATTTCCTCGAGCGGCAGCCGCCTGAGGCTCGCCGCCAGCACGGCGAGCATCAGTGCGAGCGCCAGCGCCATCATCAGCACGGTGGCGAGCACCTTGCCCAGAATCAGCTGCTCGCGTGGCACCGGCAAGGCGAGCAGCGGTTCCAGCGAGCCGCGCTCACGCTCCCCCGCCGTGGCGTCTATCGCAAGATAAAACCCGCCGGAGAGCATCACCAGCAGCACCATGTAGGAGAGCACGCCGAGGATCAGCGTGGCCCGTGAGGACGGTGTGCTGAGATCCACGTCGTCGATCAGCACCGGTTGCATCAACGAGGGTGAGACACCGCGCAGTTGCAGGCGCGAGCTCGCGATGCGCGAGCCCCAGACCTGCACGTTTTTCCGCACTCGGTCGGCGTGACGGTTGGCGGTGGTGCCCGAGCCATCCGAGTGGAGCGCGAGGCGCGCGGGTTCGCCCGCCAGGAGCGCGGCACCGAAGCCCTCGCGCACTTCCAGCACCACGAGCTCCTTGTCTTTGGCCACCCACTGCGCGATGTCCTCCGCCGTGCCCTCGCGGGGCGTGACCGTGACGCCGCGCTCGCGCAGGAAGCCGAGGAGTTCCGGCGCGCGTTCGGCGCCCGCCACCGTGAGTGGCACGGCTTCATCGACCGAATCCAGTGAGCGCTCCAGCGAAAGCTGCATCGCCCCCACCAGCAGCAGCGGCCCCAGCAGCGGGCCCATCAGCAGGCTCGAAACCAGCGTGCGCCGGTCGCGGAAGGTCTCGCGCAGTTCCTTGCGCAGCACCGTGAGAAGTGTGGCGATCATGCGAGTCCCTCCCGTTCGCCCAGCACGCGGACGAAGCTCTCCTCCAGCGTGGCGCCGCCGAAGCGCGCCTGCAGTTCGTCTGCGGTGCCGGCCGCTGCGACCACCCCGTGGTCGATGATCACGATGCGGTCGCAGAGCGCTGCGACCTCCTGCATCACGTGGCTGCTGAAGAGCACGCAGTGACCTGCCGCGCGCAGCGAGCGGATCAGTTCGCGCAGCGCTCGCGTGGCCATCACGTCGAGGCCGTTGGTGGGTTCGTCGAGCAGCACGTGGCGGGGCGAGTGCACCAGCGCGCGTGCCAGCGCCACTTTGGTGCGTTGCCCCTGCGAGAAACCGGTGGCACGGCGGTCGGCAAACTCCGTCATGCCGAGCTGTTCCACCAGTTCCTGCACGCGTGCGTCGAGCGCCGTGCCGCGCAGGCCGTGCAACTCGCCGAAATAGCGCACGTTCTCGCGCGCCGTGAGCTGCGGGTAGATGCCTGCGCCGTGCGGCAGCACGCCGAGGCTCCGACGCGCGGGCAGCGGATCCCGCGCCACGTCGATGCCGTCGATCAGGGCGCGCCCGCCATCCGGCGAGAGCACGCCGTAGAGCATGCGCAGCGTCGTGGATTTGCCTGCACCGTTCGGCCCGAGCAAGCCCGTGATCTGCCCGTCCGGACAATCGAAACTCACGCCGCGCACGGCCTCCACGCCGCCAAAACGCTTGGCGAGCTGCTCCACGCGGATCATGGCGCGCTCCCGTTGAAGTTGAGGAAGAAGGGCGGCTGGCGCACCTGCGCCACGCAGGCGGTGTCCAGATCCGTGGCGCTGCCGGCCTGCAGGAAACGCCGCAGGATGCCGATCGCGCAGGGATCGCCGAGCTGGGTGTGTCCCTGGCCGGCGAAGACGAGTTCCACGTGCTGCGAGAAACCCTTGGCTGCTGCCGTGGCGTTCGACGGCGGCGTTACCGGATCGGCGCTGCCGGAGAAGAGCAATGCGGGTACGTT
Organism: Pseudomonadales bacterium; assembly: GCA_044352225.1. Classification (GTDB taxonomy): domain Bacteria; phylum Pseudomonadota; class Gammaproteobacteria; order Pseudomonadales; family UBA5518; genus UBA5518. The sequence continues at coordinate 5,947 of JBILEG010000065.1, forward strand.
GGAGGCGAGCGGCGCGCGCAGGTCCTTGTCCAGGACGCCGCGTGGCCACACGGCGCACATGGACTGCAGGCCATCGAGCATGGTGGTGCCCAGATAGCTGCGCGTGAGCGCCGCGCGGTCCACCGTGGCCGCATCGATGAAGGGAATGTCTTCGGTGCAGCTCACGGCGTTGTGCATGCCGATCGCGAGCATGCCTTCGAATTGCTCTGCGATCATCGCCGCCTGCGCCGCGAGGGGGGCCAGATTGCCGCCCGCTGCTTCGTGCACCAGCAAGGGCAGCAGGGCCCGAGAGGTGGCGGCGTAGCTCAGGATGCGCACCGCGAGCGCGAGTTCGCCACGCCCGAAGCGCTCCTCACGCGGCTCGCCCGTAACGGGGTCGGTGAAGCGCACCTGCTGCGGCCCTTCCGCCAGCCTGGCGCGCAGCGCATCGAAGGCGGCATCCAGATCACCGAAAGCCTGCTTGCAGTCCGGTGCTGCCGCGCAATCGGCAAAGGCCTTGCGCAGTGAGACTTCGGCATCCGTGGCGAGCGCGGGCCCCAGTGCAAGCCCGGGCGGCACCACGCCGTCCAGCACCACCGCGCGCACGCGATCCGGATAGCGGCGCACGTAATGCTGCGCCACGCGCGTGCCGTAGGACGCACCGTAGAGATTGATGCGCGTGTAGCCCAGCGCCTCGCGTACGGCGTCCAGATCCCGCACCGCGACACTGGTGGTGTAGAAGCGCGGGTCCCCGGGAAGTGTCGTCAGGCACTCCCGCGCGAGCGCGGCGAGCTCCTCCGGCGGCGTGTCCATGTCCTCCAGCGCGTCTTCGGGCATGTCGCAGTCGAGTGGCTGCGAGTCGCCGGTGCCGCGCTGGTCCACCAGCACCACATCGCGCGTGTTGCGGATGTTTCCCAGCGCGCCCAGCGCCGGCACGAAGCTCTCGCGCGCGCCCTGCCCGGGCCCTCCCGCGATCATGAACAGCGGATCGGGCTCGGCGCGCGTGCTGACGGCCGGCACCACCGCCACCGCGAGCGCGATCTGCCGGCCTGAGGGATCGTCCGGGTTTTCCGCCACGCGCTGCAAGGGTATGCCGCGCCCCCGGCAGCAACGCCAGAAGACCGCACAACAGAATGCGTTTCATGCCTTCAGTCCTCTGTGTCCATGTCTGACTGCATCCGTGTGAGCTCTGCGCCGATGCGGCGTTCCTTCCGTCCGATCCACCACAACGTCCACGCGGCCACCGCCACGATGGTGAGTGAGAACAGCGTGACATCCAGCACCCGCTCCGTCGCCACTCCGGAGCGCCAGCGCCACAGGATCACGCTCCCGAAGAACAGCACCTCGAGTGCGCCGATCCACCAGCAGAACGCGAGCCACCGCTGCCGTGCCGCGTGGCGCGCGAGCGCCGTTGCCAGATACGCCCGCGCTGTGCTGCCCGCGTCTGCCCAGAGGCCGCGCCAGTTCCAGCCGAGGAAGGCGAAGCCGGCCACTGCCAGCACCGCCATGCCCGCGGCTACCACCAGCGCGGTGCTGTCGCCGCGCGCAAACACCAGCCACAGCGCCAAGGCAAGGCAGCCGATGCACCCGAGCAGATCGCCACCGACGATCAGCCGCAGCATCAGCAGGTCCTTGCGCTTCATCGCAGAGAGGCCTGCGTCCGGCGCCGGTGCCGATGTCCACGCCTGAGACCAGGCCTGCAATTCCTCGTCAGCCATGCTGCCCTCCGAGCCTTGCCCGCACCAGGGCCTTGCCCCGGTGCAGCCTGACCGCTGCGTTCGATTCGCTGATGCCCAGCACCTCGGCGATCTCGCCCGTGCCGAGCCCTTCCAGCGCCAGCGACATCACCTGCTTCAGCGGCAGGCTGAGCTCTGCTACGGCCCGTTGCAGCGCCGCTGCCGCGTGCTGCTGCTCGGCCGCGGCCTGCGGCGAGGGGGAGTCGTCCGCGATGCCGTGGGCGGCCTCGATGTCCAGCGTGGCCGGCGGCCGACGCGCGAGGTGCGTCATGGCACGGTTGGTCGCTACCCGCAGTACGAAGGTTTTCAGCGAGGCCTCGCCGCGGAACGCGGGCAGCGCCTGCCAGAGCGCCAGCGCGATCTCCTGCAGGAGTTCCTCGCGCAGGGCGGGCCGCCGCTCGTAGGCGGCGACCAATCGCGCCAGTGCCGCGCCGTGTTCGGCGAGGGCCTGACCGAAACGCTGCTCCCTCTCCCTGCGCTCCACCGGCCCCTCTTTTGCGCGCCTGAATGCTTGTAGTCCCGCGGCCGATGGAATCCTTACATCGGGCCTTGCGGGTACTCGCGCGGCGCGTCAGTGTAGCCTTGTGTTTTTCCCTACGGACTCACGCCACCGAGAGGCCTGCCATGCCCCCGCCGCCGCAGATACGGGCCCCTGATGTCTACCCCGCACCCGCGAAGGCGTGGTACCTCGTGGGCGTGCTGATGGTGCTCTACGTACTGTCGTTCATCGACCGCCAGATCCTCGGCCTGCTGGTCGACCCCATCAAGCGCGAGTTCGGCGTGAGCGACACGCAGGTAGGCCTTCTGCAGGGCCTCACCTTCGCGGTGTTCTATTGCACGCTCGGCATTCCCGCCGGCTGGCTGGTCGACCGCTTCAGCCGCCGGTGGATCGTGGCGATCGGCGTGTTCCTCTGGTCGATCGCGGCCACCGCCTGCGGGATGGCGGCGAGTTTCTGGCAACTCGTGGCGGCGCGCATGGGCGTGGGCGTCGGTGAGGCGGCGCTCTCGCCATCTGCGTATTCGCTGATCGGTGACGCCTTCCCGCGCGAGCGTCTGGGCCGTGCGCTCGGCGTCTACAACATGGGCATCCCCATCGGTTCGGGACTGGCGCTGATTCTGGGTGGACTGGTGGTGAACGCGGTGTCGACGAGCGATGCGGTCTACGTGCTGCCGCTGCTCGGCGAGGTACGGAGCTGGCAGATGGTGTTCATCGTCACGGGGCTGCCCGGGGTGCTGCTCTGCCTGCTGATGTTCACGGTACAGGACCCCCCGCGGCGCGGTCTGTTGATGGCCGCAGGAGAGACGCCCCGGCATGTCGGCATGCGCGAGACGCTGCGTTTCGTCTGGGAGCGTATCGATTTCTTCGGTCCCTTCTTCGTTGCCGTCGGGCTGCTCTCGATCATCGGTTACGGCTTCCTCGGCTGGTTGCCCACTGCGCTGCACCGGCGCTTCGATGTGCCGGTGGGTGATGTGGCCATCGTCAACGGGGTGTTCACGCTGGTGCTGAACACGGCGGGGATTTTCCTCGCGGGGCGCATCGCCGATGCGCTCGCCGGGCGTGGCGTGGGGGACGCCGCGGTGCGCGTATGCGTGGTGATCGCGGTGTCCAACACGATCTGGGGCACGCTCGGGCCGCTGATGCCCACCTTGGGCAGCGCCTATGTCTTGCTCGCCTTCCTTGCCTGCACCATGAGTGCCTATACCGCGATGGCGCCGCTCGCGATCAACATGGTCACGCCCAACCAGATGCGTGGCCAGGTGGCGGCGCTCTACCTGCTGATCAACAACCTGATCGGGCTGGGGCTCGGCCCCACGCTGATGCCGCTGGTGAGCGATTACCTGCTCGACGACCCGGCGAAGGTCTACCAGGCGATCGCCATTGTGACGGCAGGCTGCGGCACGCTGGCGGCGGTGCTCTATGCATGGATTTGCCCGCGCTATGCGCGTCTGGTGAAAGAGGCCTCCGCCTGGAGCTGACTCAGGCTCGCGCGGCGCGGAGCAGGCTGCGCGCCATCAGCGCGAGCGCGGCTACGGCTGCAACCAGCAGCGTCCACATGAGGTAGCGCTGCCACGGAATGGCCGCGCGTGCGCGATCCAGCGCCGCGGCACCGCCGAGTTCGCGCATCCCGCCGAGTGTTGCCGCCTGCACCGCAGAGGCGCCGTCGGGCAGTGCTTGCCACAGACTCCCGAGCGGCTGTGCCTCCACCTGCCGTGCGCCGCTGCCTGCGGCGAGCGTATAGGGCCCGCCGCCGCGCGCAAGGAACACCACCTCGTCAGGCGTCCAGCCCACGTCCACGCGCGGCTCACCCGCGGGAGCGCTGCGCTCTTTGCCCACCGGCTGCAGGCGCCAGTAACGGTCACGTGTGAGATCGACCGGCGCGTCGCCGCCTTCCAGCAGCGCCTCTCCCGTTTTCAGGCGGTAGGCGAGTACCCGGCCGCGTGGCTGCCACGGTCTGTCTGCCGCATCACGCGAGTGGATGTCGAACTCGGCCATGTCGTTGTCCTCGGACAGGCGTACGCGGATGCGCTCCACCGGGAGCGGCCCGCCGGTGTCGAGTTGCCAGCCGCCGGTGTCGGGCTCAGGTGTGGCCGTTATCGCCGTCAGCGTTTCCGTGCCTGTGCTTGCCTCGGTTTCGGAGAGCGCGAGCACGGTGCGCAGCGTGATGCCCGCGCCCGCATCGAGACGAAGCCGCAGATAGCGCGCGGGTGCTGCCCCCAGCGCGAGCGTGTCCTGCACGAGGCGCTTTCCGTCGCGCTCCAGATCCGCGAGCGTGGCCTCGGCAAGGGGCTGCCAGGCGCCCAGTTCGCTGCCGGTCTCGAGGCGCGCGTGGCGCATGAAACCTTCGGGTGCACCGTCCCACGTGAGGCGCAGCGAGGTGATGCCGGCGCGCTCGTCGCCCGCGTCGATGATCCATGCGCTGCTGCCGTCCGGCTCTTGCATGCCGGCGGGCGTTTCCATCTGCACCACCGCGCCACCGGCATCCACGCGCAGTTTCAGGGGGCCTGCGATCTGTGCGCCCTGTTGCGCGATCGCATAGAAGGGCAGGGGGCGCTGCGCGGGCAGGGCAGCGTCGTCTCGCGGTCGTTCAAGGGCCTGCGGTACGGCTTGGCCCGCGCTGTTGAAGACGGCGAGGTCGGCGAGATCGCTGCGCTGCAGTTGCCGGTAGACCGCCGCGTCCAGCGTGACGCGGTAGGCGGGCGCCGTGATGCTGGTGTGCAGATCGAAACCGTTCGCGTAATCCGTGGGTACGGCGGGCGGCGCGCTGGCGAGCGCGGGTGCGCCGAGCGCGAGCGCCGCAAGAAGAACGTGGATTCTCATGGTGTGTGTTCCTCCGCGCGTCGTGGCGGCGCGGGTGAGAGATAACCGATCAGCAGCATCAGCGCGCCCGCGGCGATGAACGAGACGATGCGTGCCACTGTGCCGCGGTCGCCCAGATCGACGAAGAAGAGTTTGGCCACCAGCGCCCCCAGCAGCACCGCGCCGCCGATCCACAACGAACGCCGGCCGCGGCGCGTGGCGAAGACCATCAGCGCCAGCGCGCACACGCCCCACAGCACGGAGGTACTGCCCTGAAAGGTGGGCGAGCGGTGCAGGTCTGTCAGGGTGTAGGGCACCGCTGCCAGATGGTGCACGGCGCGGGCCGTGGCGATGTTCAGTGCTGCGAAACCCGTAGCGCCCAGCGCGCGTGGCAGCCAGCGCTGCCACGCCGCGCCGGGCTCATGCGCGCTGCCCGCCACGCCGTGCCACCACAGCGCCACGGCGAGCAGCGTGCCCGCACTCGCGAGGTCCAGCGGGTTCAGCAGCGGCAGGAAGGCGAGCGGCTCGGCGCTGCCACTGTCACCGGCGAACAGCAGCACTAACGTGAGCCCTGCCACCGCGAGCGGCAGCAGCGCTCTGCCCAGATAGACCGCGGCGAAAGGCTGCACGGGCCAGCGGAGCTTGTGGCCCTGTGCCGGCAACAGCACCAGCGCTGCGGCGACGGGCAACAGCCAGAGCGCCAGCTCCCAGCCACGTGAGAGTTGCCACGTCCAGCGCGCGCTCCACGCGAACCCCCATCCCGTGACGTAGACCAGCAGCCACAGCGCCAGCGCGTGACTCCGCGCCAGCCATGCCGGCGAGAGCCGCTCCTCACCGAGTTTCAGCGCGTGCCAGCAGGCCGCGAGTGCCGCGCACCAGCCAAGCCAGCGCAATTCCGCGACCGGCCCCGCGCCGTCT
>JBILEG010000429.1:0-3412 GCA_044352225.1 Pseudomonadales bacterium
GCACCTATTACCTGGCCCAAGGCCTGATCTGTGCCGGGGCCCTGAGAACCCCGCAGGGATCACGCGCATGACGCGGCTGGCCATCGAGGCTCTGGAATTCGCCGCCTCGCTGCTGCCCGAGGCGGGCCGCATCGCGCTCGCACACTTCCGGCGCCCGCTGCAGATCGACGACAAGCGCAGTCGCGGCCGTTTCGACCCCGTGACAGAGGCCGATCGCGCCATCGAGACCGCGCTGCGCGCCGCGATCCTCGCGCGCTACCCGGACCACGGGATCGTGGGGGAGGAACACGGCGCCCACGCGGGCAGTTCCGAGTGGAGCTGGATCATCGATCCCATCGACGGCACGCGAGCCTTCATCAGCGGCGTCCCCGCCTGGGGTACCCTGATAGGCTTGCGTCAGCACGGCCGGCCCGTGGCGGGACTCGTGCACCAGCCCTATCTGGAGGAAACCTTCGCCGGCAGCGGCACCGAGGGCTGGTTCGAGCGCCGCGGCGAGCGACGCCCCCTCCGTGCCCGGCAGGATGCCCGTCTGGCAGATGCCATTCTCTACTGCACTCACCCCTCCATGTTCCGCTCCGGCCCGGAGATCGCGGCCTTCGAGCGGGTGTCGGCGGCGGTGCGCATGTCCCGCTTCGGCGGCGACTGCTATTCCTACTGCCTGCTCGCGCTGGGACTGGTCGACCTGGTGGTGGAGTCGGACCTGCAGTCCTACGACATCCAGCCGTTGATCCCCATCATCCACGCCGCGGGCGGTGTGGTGAGCGGCCCCCTGGGGGAGGACGCCTCCGGAGGAGGCTTCGTGGTCGCGGCCGCAAACCCGGAACTGCACGCCGAAGCCCTGGCGCTGATCGCCGCGGCCTGAACCCATGAACGCCCCCCGCTGGACATCGATGCGCGCGGAAGGCCAGCGGCTGGCGCGCATGGCCGGCCCGCTGGTGATCGGGCAGTTCGCCGTGATGGGCATGGGCGTCACGGACGTGATCATTGCAGGGCACGCCGGCACCGACGACCTCGCGGCCGTGACGATCGGCTACTACGTCTGGGACCTCGGGATGCTGCTGGTCTTCGGCATCCTGCTCGCCAACAGCGCGCTGATCGGCCACCGCTACGGCGGCGGCGACCACGAGGGCGTCCGCCGGCAGTTCCAGCAGTGCCTGTGGCTGTCGTTGCCGCTCGCGCTGTTCTCGGGCCTGCTCATCTGGTTGGCCATCCTGCTGCTGCCCCGCCTCGATCTCACACCCGAAGTGACACGCATCGCCGCCGGCTACCTCTACCCCACCATCGGCACCGCGATGCTGATCCCCGTTGCGCTCACTTTCCGCACCACGGCCGAGGGGCTGGGGCTCACCCGGCCGGTGATGTGGCTGATGCTCGGCGCCTTCCTGATCAATATCCCGATGAACTACGTCCTCGTGCACGGCCTCTTCGGCTTGCCGAAACTCGGTGGCGCGGGTTGCGGATGGGCGACGCTGTTCGCGTTCCTGCTCCTGATGATCGCGTGGACGCTGTACTCGATCCGCTCAAGGGCACTCGCCGCCTTCGGGCTGTGGCGCTCCTTCGAGCGGCCACAGCCCCGGCTGATGGTGGCGACGCTCTCGCTCGGCCTGCCGATAGGCCTGTCGCTGCTCGCCGTGGGTGGTTTCTTCGCAGTCGTGCCGCTCGTCATGTCGCGCCTCGGCACGGAGGCCATCGCGGGCCACGCCGTGGCGATGACCTTCGACAGCCTGATGCTCACGATCCCGCTCGGCGTGGGACAGGCCATGTCGGTGCGTGTGGCCCACGAGATGGGCGGGCGCTATCCGCACGCGGCGCGTGCGGTCTGCATCACGGGCATGCAGTTGCTGATCGGGATCGCGCTGCTGCAGGCAGCGTTGATCATCAGCTTCCGCGAGCCGATCGCGGGACTGTTCACGGCAGACCCAGCCGTGCGGGAACTCGGCACTGTGCTGCTGGTCTACGCCGCGGCGTACCGGGTGTTCGATTCGGTGCAGATCGGTGCTGGTATGGCACTGCGCGGCTACCGCGATACGCGTGTGAGCTCGGCCATCGATGTGTTCGCGTACTGGATGTTCGGCCTGCCGCTCTGTTATGCGCTGGGTTTCGGTTCGCGCTGGCAGGAGGCGATGGGCGTGGAAGGCTTCTGGCTCGGCATGGTGATCGCCATCGGCGCGGCGGCGCTGGCGATCTCCGCACGTCTGGCGTGGCGCAGCGCTCGCGAACTGCGCGAGGCTGAGCAGCCCGCACCCTCGGGTGAGCAGGCATGATCCCCTTCCACCGCGTGGTGCCGCCCAACCGCTTCGGGCGTGATTTCGTCATCGGTGACCTGCACGGGCACGTGCCCGCGCTGAAGGAAGCGCTGTCGGCGCGAAGCTTCATTCCCGGACGCGATCGCCTGTTCAGCGTGGGTGATCTGGTGGACCGCGGGCCGGACTCGCCCGGCGCCGCGGAACTCGTGCGGGAGAACTGGTTCCACGCCGTACGCGGCAACCACGAAGACATGCTGCTGCGCAGCGTGCGCGGAGAGGGAACGCGGATCACCGATATCTGGCGGGAAAACGGCGGCGAGTGGGGCATGAATGGCTGGATTCCCAACGCTGCCGCGCGCGCAGCGGCCGTGTTCCTGGAAGAACTCCCCTATGCCATCACGCTGCACCACAAGAGCGGTCTGCGCGTGGGCATCTGCCACGCGGAGTATCCACTGCACGACTGGAGCATGGTGGGACAGCTCGACGCGGACGACGAGTACAGCCGGGCGATGCTCTGGGGGCGGGAGCGCATCGGCAGGAAAAACCACCCGCCGGTCACCGGCATCGACCTCACCATCCACGGCCACACGCTGGTGCGCAACCCGCTGCTGCTGGCGAATGCCCTGTTCATCGAGACGGGCGCCTTCCTCGGCGAGCGCGGCAGGCTGACCTTGCTCTGCCTGGACGATGTGACGCTGGGCCCCGACGGTATCAGGCTCCCAGCCGCCTGACGGCCCACCACGCGAGCAGCATCTCGGCCACGAATCCCGCGATCATCCCGAGCACGGCCGTGCCTGCGTTCAGCTGTCCCGTGTACAGCAGCAGCCAGCAGGTGCCCGCGATCGCCACGACGCGTGCTGCGCTCCCGGTTGCCATGGCGGAGGTGAGTTTCCGCGCGAGCAGAATGCCGTGGTAGTAGTTCCGGATCATGAGAACACCCGGCACCACAAGCAGGATCAGGCACATGTGGTGCGCGGCGGCATAGAGCGCGGGATCAAGCCCCAGCAAGCCTGCGAAGAAGGCATCGCTCGCGGGCGGAGTCATCAGCACCAGTGCCATCGCGCCGGTCATGCCGACCGCCACCATCGTCATGAAACGGCGCTTCCCGGCAAGCTCGTCGACGCCGAAGGTCGAGAAGAAATGGCGGAACTGGTTCACCACGCTCT
>JBILEG010000002.1:0-31106 GCA_044352225.1 Pseudomonadales bacterium
GCTTCGGTTTTCCGATGGGGCCTTATGCGCTCTCGGATCTCGCCGGTATCGATCTGCAGTACGCCGCGCGGCAGGTGCGCATGGCAGGCCTCACGGAGCGCGAGAAGCGCGCGGATTTCGTCGACCAACTCTACGCGCTTGGCCGCTATGGCCAGAAGACCGGTGCGGGCTGGTACCGCTACGGCGAGGATCGCAAGCCGCAACCCGACCCTGCTATCGCGGAGCTGCTGAAGGCGCACGCCGAAGCGCGGGGCATCACGCCGCGCGAGGTCACGGATCAGGAAGTGCTCGAACGCTGCCTGTACGCGATGGTGAACGAAGGCGCGAAGCTGCTGGGGGACGGCATCGTGGCGCGTCCGCACGAGGTGGACATCGCAATGGTGAACGCCATCGGCTGGCCCGACACCACCGGCGGCCCGCTCTGGTGGGCCGATGCCATCGGCTTGCCCGCGGTGCGCGAGGCGATGCTGCGCCACGCGCAGACGGCAGGCGCTGAATACTGGAGCCCCGCGCCACTGATCGAGCGACTGGTGGCAGAAGGCAAAGGCTTCTACGGCTGAGGGGGCGCACATGGAATTCAGCCACACACCGCGCACGCGTGAGTTTCTCGGCCGCGTGCAGGAGTTCATGCACGCGCACGTCTACCCGAACGAGATGCGCTACTACGAGCAGGTGACGGAGGCCGGCCGCTGGGGCGAGGTGCCCTTGCTCCTCGATCTGCAGGCAAAAGCGCGCGCGGCCGGGCTCTGGAATCTGTTCCTGCCGCCGCCCACCACACACGGCCCCGGGCTCACGAACGTGGAGTACGCGCCGCTCTGCGAGGCGATGGGCCGCATCCACTGGTCCTCGCAGGTCTTCAATTGCTCGGCACCCGACACGGGCAACATGGAAACCCTCGAGCGCTTTGGTACCGATGAGCAGAAGCGCGAATGGCTCGAGCCGTTGCTCTCGGGCGAGATCCGCTCCGCCTTCGCCATGACCGAACCCGCAGTGGCTTCCAGTGATGCCACCAACATCGAGACCTCCATCTGCCGTGATGGCGCCGACTACGTGATCAACGGCCGAAAGTGGTGGATATCGGGCGCGGGCGATGCGCGCTGCCGGATTTTCATCCTGATGGGAAAGACCGACCCCGAGGCCCCGCGCCACCGCCAGCAGTCGATGATCCTCGTGCCGCGTGACACGCCCGGTATCCGCATCCTGCGGCCCTTGAGCGTCTTCGGTTACGACGACGCTCCGCACGGTCACATGGAGATCGTCTTCGAGAACGTGCGGGTGCCGGCCGCGAACATCCTGCTCGGCGAAGGACGCGGTTTCGAGATCGCGCAGGCCAGGCTCGGGCCGGGGCGCATCCATCACTGCATGCGACTCATCGGGCTTGCCGAGCGTGCGCTCGAATCGATGTGCCTGCGCGCCAAAGAGCGTGTCGCCTTCGGCAAGCCGCTGGCGGAGCAAGGCGTGACGCTGGAGCGCATCGCGGAGTCCCGCATCCTGATCGACCAGGCGCGGCTCCTCACGCTGCGCGCGGCATGGATGATGGACACGGTGGGCAACAAGGCCGCCAAGGCTGAGATCGCGATGATCAAGGTGGCCGCACCGAACATGGCCTGCCAGGTGATCGACTGGGCCATCCAGCTCCACGGTGCGGCAGGCGTGAGCCAGGATTTCGCGCTGGCGGCCTCCTACGCGCATGCCCGCAAGCTCCGCTTTGCCGATGGCCCGGACGAGGTGCACCGCGCGCAGATCGGCAAGCTGGAACTCGCCCGGTACAGCTGAGATGGAGCGCGCGGACCCGCACCGTCTGGACACTGCGCGGCTGGCGCAGTGGATGGCGCGCGAGGTGGGCGTTGTGACGCAGGCGCTGGAAGTCAGGAAATTCCCCGGTGGCCAGTCGAACCCCACGTATCTGCTGAGCGATGGCGACGCCCGCTGGGTGCTGCGCAAGAAACCGCCCGGTGTGCTGCTTCCCTCGGCGCATGCGATAGAGCGCGAGTACCGCGTGATGGCGGCTCTTGCCGGCAGCGCCGTGCCGGTGCCGCGGATGGTCGCGCTGTGTACGGACGCAGAGGTGATCGGCACGCCGTTTTTCCTGATGGAGCACATGGATGGGCGCAACGTCTGGGACATGCGCTTGCCCGGTCTTTCCGGTGCCGGGCGCGCGGCCCTTTACGACGACATGAACCGCGTGATCGCCGCGCTGCACGCGCTGGATCCGGTGGCTCTGGGGCTCGCGGATTTCGGGCGCCAAGGTGGGTATTTCGGCCGCCAGATCGCGCGCTGGACGGCGCAGTACCGCGCCACCGAGACCGACCGCATCGAGGCCATGGAGCAGTTGATCGCTTGGCTTCCCGAGGCGCTGCCGGCAGGCCTCGACGACACGCGGCTGGTGCACGGGGATTTCCGCATCGACAACCTGATCTTCCACCCTGCAGAGCCGCGCGTGATCGCGGTGATCGACTGGGAACTCTCCACGTTGGGCCACCCGCTTGCGGATCTGGCCTATCACCTGATGGCGTGGCGGCTCCCGCCCGAGGCCTTCCGCGGCCTTGCCGGCGAAGACCTCGGTGCGCTCGGCATTCCCGACGAGGCGCGCTACCTCGCGGCCTACGCTGCACGCAGCGGCCACGCAGCGGTCGATCCTGCGCAGTGGGAATTCGCGATGGTCTACAACCTCTTCCGCGTGGCCTGCATACGACAGGGCGTGTTCAGACGCGCGCTGGACGGCAATGCCTCAAGCGAGCGCGCGCGTGATGCCGGCAGTCGTGCCCGCGAGATGGCAGAGCTCGCTTGGCGCATGGCCTGCGGTGCTGGCGCATGAGCGCGCCGTTTCGTTTGCGCTACACGGGGCATCTGGGGCTGCGTGCGCCGGATCAGCCGCTCTTTCGCCACAGCGCGCGCTCGGCCGATCCGGTCGATCAGATCGCGTTTCTCGCGGAGCAGGGTTTCGCGGGCGTGCAGGACAATTTCCTGAAACTGCGCCCCGTTGCCGAGCAGGAGCGCATCGGCGTCGCACTTGTGCGATACGGTCTGCAGATGGGCAGCTTCAACAACAACCCGCTGGCATGGAACCGCCCGTTGTGGAGTCTTGCCGATCCGGCCGCGCAAGCCGAGCTCGCGCACGATATCGAGGATTCCATTGCCGCCGCCGCGCGCACCGGCGGTCGGTATCTCACCTGTGTGACGGGCATGGGCCCGCGGCAGGGCGAACCCGCAGAGGATGCCGCACGCCACGCGGCGGAGTTGCAGGGCATGATCGAGAACCTCCGGCGCCTCGCGGATCGCGCGGCAGAGGGCGGCTGCATTCTCTGCGTGGAACCGGTGGCGGCGGCGTGGATTCCGGGGCTTCTGGTGGCCACGCTTGGGGACGCACTGCAGGTGGTGCGCGCCGTGGCGCATCCTGCCGTGAAAATCCTCTTCGACATCGCGCACGTGCAGACCAGCGAGGGTGATGTGCTACCGCGGCTGCGCGCGTGTTGGAGCGATGTGGCGCTGCTGCAGGCCGCGGACACGCCCGGGCGCCGGGATCTGGGCAGCGGCGAACTCGACTGGCCGGCGGTACTGCGTTTCGTGCGAGAGCGGGCTTACGCAGGGCTGATCGAGATCGAACACCTTCCGGCCGAGGACAGTGCCGAAGCCGAACACCAGTTGCTGCGCCGCCTGCGCGCAGTGGACGCAGCCCTCTGACAGGACACACGCGATGACACGTCTCGATCACAGGATCTTCGACCTTGACGGCCAATCACTGCACGCGGTGATCACGGGTGATGGCCCGCCTGTGGTGTTCTGCCACGGCTTTCCCGGGCTCTGGTACAGCTGGCGCAAGCAACTGCCCGTCGTTGCCGCAGCGGGCTTTCGCGCCGTCGCGGTAGACCAGCGTGGTTATGGACGCTCCGACCGTCCTGTGGACCCCGCGCTCTACGATGCGAACGTCGTGATGCAGGACATGCTCCGGCTGCTGGACGCGCTGGGCCTCGAGCGCGCGGTGTTCGTGGGGCATGACTTCGGCGCACAGCAGGTCTGCAACCTCGCGGCGCGCCACGCCGATCGCGTGGCGGGCGTGGTGATCATGAGTTGTCCTTACGATTTCGATCTCGCCGGCCGTGGTGGTCGCGGGCGCGACAAGCGAGAGACGGGAGAGGGTTCCTTTGCCACGGGGCTGCGTCCGAGCGAAGCCTTCGCCGCCGTAGCGAAGCAGCACTTTTTCCACATGCACTACTTCCAGTCCATCGGCCCCGCCGAGCGCGAACTGGGCGCCGCGCCGCGCGAATTCCTGCAGCGGCTTTTCTGGGCGCTGTCCAGCAAGGGCGAGCTCGCGCGTTACAAGGACTTTCCGTCCGAGGGCACGGGCTATCTCGACGTGCTGCCGTCCGCGCCGCCCTTGCCGTGGCCGTGGATGAGCGAGGCGGACATGGACTTCTACGCAGAGGAGTTCAGCCGCGGCGGCCCCGATACCGCGTTCATCGGCGGGCTGAATTCCTATCGTGTTGCTGACCGCAACTGGGAACTCGGCGAGCCCTGGGCCGATGCGCACATCGAGGTGCCGGCACTGTTCATAGCGGGCGCAGACGACATCGTGCTGCAGATGGTGGGCCCCGCGGCGATCGACAGCATGCGCGCGCGCATCCCCGATCTTCGCGATGTTGTGCTGGTGCCTGAGGCAGGGCACTTCGTGCAGATGGAGCAGGCGGATGCGGTGAATGCTGCGCTGCTCGCGTTCCTGCGCAGTCTGTCTGCCCGCTCGGCGCAACCGATCATCCGATCACACGCCGGAGACCTGTCATGAGCAACACCCCTCTCGAGACCCACGCCCGTGTCGTCATCATCGGCGGCGGGGTGGTGGGCTGTTCCATCCTCTACCACCTCGCCAAATTCGGCTGGAAAGACGTGGTGCTGCTCGAGCGCAGCGAACTTACATCGGGTTCTTCCTGGCACGCAGCGGGGCAGATCCACACCATTTCATCCGACCCGAACATCTCGCGGCTGCAGGGCTACACCATCAACCTGTACAAGGAGATCGAGGCGGTCTCGGGCCACTCGATCGGCCTGCATTCCACGGGCGGTTTCTATCTCGCCTCCAACCCCTCCTGGTTCGACTATCTGAAGCGCGAGCGCTCCAAGGCGCGCTACATGGGCCTCGACCAGGAATTCATCAGCGTCGAGGAGGCCGCGCGTCGTCACCCGCTGATCGACCCGAAGCGCTACATCGCGGCGCTGTGGGATCCGCTGGACGGCGATATCGATCCCTCGGGTGTCGTGTATGCCTACGCCAAGGCCGCAAAGGTGCACGGCGCGAACTGGCACACGCGCACCCCGGTGATCGAGACGCGCGCGCGCGCCGATGGCAGCTGGGACGTGGTCACGCCGCGCGGCACCATCCACGCGGAATACGTGGTGAATGCTGCGGGATTGTGGGCGCGCGAAGTGGGGCATCTAGCGGGGATCCACCTGCCGGTGCAGCCCATGGAGCACCACTACCTCATCACCGACGACATCCCCGAGATCGTCGCCCGCGGCGATGAACGCCTGCCGGCGGGCATCGATTACGAGGGGAACATGTACTTCCGGCAGGAGCGCAAGGGCATGCTGCTCGGCACCTACGAGCCGCGTGCCACACCGTGGTCGTTGCGCGGTACACCGCAGGACTTCGGTGCCGAGTTGCTCTCGCCCAAGCTCGACAATATCGCCGAGCGACTCGAACTCGGATTCGAGCGGATCCCTGCGCTGGGGCGCGCCGGCATCAAGACCATCGTGAACGGCCCCTTCACCTTCGGGCCCGACGGCAACCCGCTGATAGGGCCCGTGCCGGGTCTGCGCAACTATTGGGTGGCGGTAGGCGTGATGGCGGGCTTCTGCCAGGGCGGCGGCGTGGGGCTCTGCATGGCCGAGTGGATGATCGACGGCGAGCCCTCGATCGATGTGTGGGCCATGGATGTCGCGCGCTTCGGTTCCTTTGCCACGCCCGATTGGGGCACGGTCAAAGCCACCGAGAACTACGAACGCCGCTTCGTGATGACCTTCCCCAACGAGACGCTGCCGAAAGGGCGCAGGCAGAAAACCACGGCGCTCTATGACACGCTGACGGCAAAGGGCGCGGTGTGGGGTCAGGGCTTCGGTCTGGAGCATGCGCTCTGGTTTGCCGACGGACCGGAGGATGCGCACGAGCAGCCCACCTTCCGGCGATCGCGTGCGCACGCGTACGTGGCCCGAGAGGTAAAAGCCGTGCGCGAGGCGGTGGGGGCTCTGGAGATCGCGAATTTCTCCAAGCACGCGGTGAGCGGCCCCGGCGCGCGGGAATTCCTTGATCGCATGCTCGCCGGGCGCATCCCGCAACCCGGTCGCATGGCGCTCACGCCGATGCTCACGCCCAAGGGCAAGCTCTACGGCGACCTTACCGTGGCCTGCATGGGGCCGGAGGAGTTCCTGCTGTTCGGCTCGGGCGCGATGCAGGAGGCGCACCGCCGCTGGTTCGAGCGCCATCTGCCGCCCTGCGGCGTGCAGTACCGCAATGTGAGTGACGAGTTGCACGGCATCGCCATCGCAGGCCCGCGCTCGCGCGAATTGCTGGAGCGCATCAGCCGCGACGACGTCTCGAACGAGGCTTTCCGTTTCCTCGACATCCGGCGCGGTTTCGCGGGCGGTGTGCCTGCCACGGTGGCGCGTATTTCCTTCAGCGGTGAGCTCGGTTACGAGATCTACGTGGCGCCGCCGTGGCAGCGGCGCCTGGCGGAAGCCATCGAGGAGGCAGGCGCGGATCTGGGGCTCCGCTGGTATGGCGCACGTGCGCTGATGAGCCTGCGCCTCGAAAAGGGTTGGGGCGTGTGGACGCAGGATTACCGCCCGGATTTCACGCCGGCAGAAAGCGGCCTGGACGGCTTGATCCGCTGGGACAAGGATTTCATCGGCAAGGAGGCGGCGCTTGGGCAACGCGCCACAGGCCCCAAGCGCAGTCTGGTAACGCTGGTGGTGCAAACGGCAGACATCGACGTCTCTGGCGACGAGGCCGTGCTGCAGGGCGATGCCGCGGTGGGCTATGTGTCCTCGGGTGGCTACGCACACCACGTGGGCAAATCCGTGGCGCTTGCCTATGTGCCGCCGGCGCTCGCGCTGCCGGGCACGGCGCTGGATGTGGAGATCAACGGCGAGCGTTTTGCCGCGGTGGTGCAGGGCGAGCCACTCTACGACCCGTCCGGCGCGCGGATGCGCAGCTGATGCCACGTCACGCGAGGGAACTGCCGTCATGAGCGAAGCGGATCAGGACGAGGGAATCGAAGGCGCGCGCCGTTCGCGGCGAGGCGCCGGGCGGGAGCGCCGCCAGAGCGCGCCAGCGCCTGTCGCGCCCCCGTACATCAGCCGCGCCATTCCGCCCTACGAGGTGATGGGCGAGGAGAACCTGCAGCGCATCGAGCGCGCGGCCGATCGCATCCTTACCGAGACGGGCATCGAGATCCGCGACGACGATGTCGCCATCGAACTGTTCCGCCGTTCAGGCGCGCGTGTCGACGGCACGCGCTTGCGCTTCGAAGCCGGCCACCTGCGCGAGATCCTGAAAACCGCGCCCCGCGAGTTCGTGCAGCACGCACGCAATCCTGCGCGCTCGGTGCGCATCGGCGGCAACGCGGTGGTGTTCGCGCCGGCCTACGGCGCGCCTTTCGTGATCGACCCGGACGGCTCGCGGCGCTATGGCACGCTCGCGGATTTCCAGACGCTGGTGAAGCTCGCGTATGCGAGCCCGTGGCTGCATCACTCCGGTGGCACGGTGGTCGAACCCACCGATGTGCCGGTGAACAAGCGCCACCTCGACATGGTCTACGCGCACATCCGCTACAGCGACAAACCGTTCATGGGCTCGGTGACCGCAGAGGAGCGTGCGGAAGATTCCATCGCGATGGCGCGTATCGTCTTCGGCGCTGACTTCGTCGACCGTCACTGCGTGATCCTCGGCAATGTGAACGTGAACTCGCCGCTCCTGTGGGACGGCACCATGACCCGTGCGCTCCGTGCCTATGCGCGTGCGAACCAGGCGGGCGTGGTGGTGCCGTTCATTCTGGGCGGCGCGATGGGTCCGGTGACCAACGCCGGCGCGATCGCGCAGTCGCTGGCCGAGACGATGGTGGGCTGTGCTCTCACGCAGCTCGAGCGCCCCGGTGCGCCGGTGATCTTCGGGAATTTCCTGTCATCGATGTCGCTGCGTTCCGGTGCGCCGACATTCGGCACGCCCGAGCCTGCAGTGGGCACGCTCGTGGTCGGTCAACTCGCGCGCAGGCTCGGTCTGCCACTGCGCAGTGGCGGTTCCTTCACCACGTCGAAACGCCCGGATGCGCAGGCCATGCAGGAGAGTGTGGTCTCGATGCTGTCGGCAGTGCAGGGTGGCGCGAATTTCATCCTGCACTCGGCGGGTTTTCTCGACGGGCTGCTCTCGGTGAACCTGCAGAAGTTCGTGCTGGACGCAGACTTCTGCGGCGCGCTGCACAGTTATCTCGCCGGCGTGCAGGTCGACGACAACCAGCTCGCCGTGGAGGCCTTCGCCGAGGTCGGGCCCGGCAACCATTTTCTCGGTTGCAGCCACACGCTCGCCAACTACACCACCGCCTTCTTCGATTCGCAGACGAACGACAACGAAGCCTTCGAGACCTGGTCCGAGGCCGGGGGGCTCGATGCTGCGGCGCGGGCTGCATTGCGGGTGGAGAAGACGCTTGCCGCTTACGAGGCGCCGCCGCTCGATGCGGCCGTTGATGAGGAGCTCCGGTCCTTTATTGCGCAGCGCAAAGCGGGGATGACAGATCAGTGGTATTGAGAGGGGGTGAGACGGCGGGTACCACGGGTTCAGCCGAGAAGCGTCATCCCGGCAGATTTCGAAGCGGGCTTGTCGAAGGTCATCGTGGCGCTGCAGCCTTTGGAGCGCCCGATCTGCTCGATCAGGCAATCCGCGAAATCGGCACTGCCTGTACGGAAACGCCGGGTCGCTTGCAGCACGATTTCGGCTCTGTCGATTCGGAGTTCCCTGCTTCGGAGCAGCAGGTCGAGCGTCTCCGATGGCGATCATCGGGTGGAGGCGCTGCGCGTCGCGATGACGGCGTTCATTTCCTCAATGGAGACTGTGCGGGCGGCCTTGCCGAATCGACCCTTCAGTTCCGTCACCGAACGGGTGGCTACCACGACTTCGAAACGGCCTGGTTCGACTTCCATGAACTCTAGACGGTCACCCGCCCCGACATTGAGTGCTTTGCGAACGTCAGCGGGAATCGTGATCTGGCCCTTCGAGGTCAGCAGCGCGGTGGACATGTCTTGACTCCGGATTCCTCACTTAAATTCAAGGAAGAAGCGGCTGCTTGGCAATCCTTGGCGCTCAGTTCTGGCGGGATTCCGCTGCTGCCGCGCCATCTGCGCTGATCTCGTGTATCAGGCCGGCTCTCTCACCGAGCGTAGTGTTTCTCGAAATGACGCCGCATGGCGGTCACCCCTTCCTTGAACATCCTGCCGCGGCCAAAGCCGATGCGGAAATGATCCTGCGGAACGTCCGTCAGTTCGGATGCGTAGATCGAGGATGGCAACAGCAGAACGCCGCTCTCCTCGATCAGCTTCCGGCAGAACTCCTCGCCGCCCTCCGGTGCGGTGCAACGCGGAAAGGCCACGCAACCACCTTGTGGGCGTTGCCAGTCGACCACACCGGGGAAGTCCGCGAACAACTGCTCGAGCAGCATCACGTTCTCCTGCAAAAGCGCGTGATTGCGGGCGAGGATGCCGCCGCGCGCTTTCAGTGCGACAAGCGTCAGAAGCTCCGACGGGGCAGAGTTGCAGATCGACAGATAGTGTTTGTAGCGTTCGACCTTTTGCAGCAGCGATGTGTCCTGCGAGGCGATCCAGCCGATGCGCAAACCCGGCAAGCCATAGGCCTTCGAGATCACATTGAGCGATATGCCCCGCTCGTAGACATCGGCGATTTGCGGCATCCGGTCTGCGGGCTCGAGTTCCACGCCACGATAGACTTCATCGCAAAGGATGTAGATGCCGTGGTGACGGCACAACGCGATCACCGCCTCCAGATCTTCCCGCGTCATGAGCATGCCGGTGGGGTTGTGCGGGAAGTTCAGTGACAGCAATTTCGTGTTCGGCCGGATTGCCGCCCTGACATCCTCCGGATGCAGTCGCCAGCCGCCGCGCAGCTGTGTTCCCGGCCCCATGAGCGGTGCCGTGCGTCGCAACGGGATGCCCGTTACCTCGCACACGGATAGCGGAACGGTCTCGGCGCTCTGGTAGTTCGGCGTGGGGACCAGCACATGATCGCCCGCCTGGAGCAGCACCTTGGCCACCGCATACAGCCCTTCACCGGCACCCGCGAGACACAGGATGTTTTCGAGCGCCATGGCCTCATAGGTGCGTGCGATTTCGGCCCGGAGTTCGCGTGATCCCCAGGTTTCGGTGTAACCCAGCCAGAGCGTGTCCAGCGCGTTGCGATCTTCGGGCGTCGCCAGCGCCAGAAGATCAGCCACCGTCATGCTTTCGATGTCCGACGCCGTCATGTGGTACGGCGCGGTGAACTCCCATCCTGCAAGGAAGACTTCGAGGGCAAAGTCACGCATGGATCCGAGGCCCTCCGGGGCAGCCACTCAGTAGGTGCCCATGAAATCTTTCTTGCCGATATCCACGCCCACATGCCGGAGCACGTTGTAGGCAGTGGTCACGTGAAAGAAAAACTGTGGCAGACCATAGCTCAGCAAATAGGCACGACCCATCAGTTTCTTTTCTTTCGGGGTTCCGGGGCGCAGCACGATCTCGATCGCGTCGCTGCCGTCGAATTGTGCTGCCGTCAGGGTGTCGAGAAACGCCACGGTCGTGGCTATGCGCTCTTTCAACTCCGCAAAGTTCTGTTCGTTGTCGACGTAGCTGCGCACCTCGATACCCGCCAGGCGCGCGCTCACGCTGTTGGCGAAATCGCAGGCTATCTGGACTTGCCGCACCAGCGGCAACATGTCGATGGCAAGACGGGCCTGCAGTAACACCTCCGGCTTCACGTTTCGCCCCTCGGCGTGGGCCTCGCCCTTGGACAGCACGCCACTCAGGGCAAGGAGCATCTGCCTGAACACGGGCACGCTCGACAGATAAAGATCATGTGACATGGGTTTTCCTTGGTTGCTCATCCGGACATCGGGTATCTCGGGCGCCACTCTGGCGTGAATTGCTGCGTGAATCCACCCGGATCCGGTAAACGGTTCCCGGTGAGTACGATCTCACCGATGCCGTCAGTGGCCTTGCGACTCTCCGTCCGGCGCCCCACCTTGGGGGGATTTGCTCACACGCTCGAAGTCGCGTATCCGCCCCGTCAGCTCCTCCGCCAGATCGTTCGGTATCGGGAATGTCAGCGCGTACTGCGCGATTTTCCACGCCCCGCCTTCGTCGCGCACCAGCACGCCGGTGCCGCGGCTCGTGCCGTAGCTCTGGCTGTCGAGCAACTCGTCGAACCAGGCGATGCAGGCGCAGGGCAGGCCGGCGAGCGTGACGTGACGCTCGCGCGGGCGATATACCCAGCCGGTACCGCGCGCGAACAGCGGCAGGGCGTAGCCGCGGAACTGCTCCACGGTCCAGCGCTCGGCGGCGTCGGTGCCAATGAACACCGCATCCGGGGCGAACAGCGCGAAATAGCGCTCGCCGTCAGCCGCGGCCGCTGCGGCGTGCAGCGCATCGAGCGTATGCCCGATGGCCTCCTCCTGTGTGACGGTGTCTGCGCCTCGGGCGAGGGGCGCGAGAAGCATCAGGCTGGCGAGCAAGACGAGTACATGGCGCACGGCGGAACCTCCGGGGGCTGGCGAGAGGACTCTAGCAGCCAACAGGCGTTGCGTCGGTACCGTGACGAGTGGGAGAGCGGCGGGATTTTTCGGGCGATGCGATCGTCTGAATGTGGTCACGACTGCCACTGATTCGCCGCGCGAGCGGCTGAATGCTGCCGGGCACTGCGTGCGAGGGTACGATGGGGCGCCACCGTAGGAGACCCTTCATGCCTGTGCACCTTGGTTTTCGCGCCCTCCTGCTCCCGCTCCTGTGCTGCATGGCGCTGTCCGTGCAGAGCGCCGATGCGCCACCGCCCAACATGGTCGTGCTCCTCCTGGACGACATGCGCTTCGATGATTTCGGCGCCGCCGGCAACCGCACGGTCGAGACGCCCAACATCGACCGGCTCGCGGCGGAGGGCGCGCGCTTCACGCAGGCCTTCGCCACCACGCCGCTGTGCTCGCCCGCCCGCGCGAGCCTGCTCACGGGCCGTTACGCGCGCCACAACGGCATCATCGACAACACCCTGCGCCCCAGCCACGATCTGCCGATTTTCCCGCTCCGGCTGCAGCAGGCTGGTTACCGAACGGGCTTCTTCGGCAAGTGGCACATGGGCAACGATGATCTCCCGCGTCGTGGCTTCGATCGCTGGGTGGGCATGGCGGGGCAGGGCGAGGCGGTGGATCCCTCGTTCAACATCGACGGGAAGCGTTCACGCCACGAAGGCTATGTCACGGATCTGCTGACCGACGAGGCGCTGCGCTTCGTGGCCGAGCCCGATGCACGCCCTTTCCTGGTCTACCTCGCGCACAAGGCCATGCACCCGAACGTGGTGCAGCTGAACGACGGCAGCAGCGCAGTGGTGCAGGGGCAGCCCGGGGGCTTTGTGCCGGCACCTCGACACCAGGGGTGCTACGCCGGTCGCACATTTCCCCGCCGGGCGAACAGCGGTGTTGCGCCGGCAGACAAACCCGCACTGATGCGCAGCATCGAGGGCCTGCCGCCGCTCGGCCCCGGCACCGTGACCAGCGACGCAGAGATCGCAGGCCGCCTCGAAATGCTGCTCGCCGTCGACGAGAGCCTCGGTCGCATCCGTGAGGCGCTCGTGCGTGCAGGCAAGCTCGATGACACCGTGATCGTACTGACCAGCGATCACGGCTACTTCTACGGCGAGCATGGGCTGAACGAAGAGCGCCGCCTCGCCTACGAAGAGGCCATCCGCGTGCCGCTCCTTGTGCGCTACCCGCGGCGTGTGCGCGCGGGTCTTGCGCCGGATCGCTTCGCGCTGGGCATCGACCTCGCACCGACGCTGCTGGAGTTGGGCAGGGCTGCGCCCGACCCCGGCGTGGACGGGCGTTCTCTGGTGCCACTTCTGGAAGGGCGAGATGCGCCATGGCGGGAGGCTTTCCTGATCGAGTACTACAGCGACACGGTCTTTCCGAGGATCCTCCGCATGGGCTACGACGCGGTTCGCACGGAGCGCTACAAACTCATCCGCTACCGCGACCTGCAGGGCATGGACGAGTTCTATGACCTGCAGCAGGATCCGCTGGAGCTGCGCAACCTGATTGGTTCGGCCAGCGCCGCCCCCGTGATCCGGACGCTGGATGCGGATTTGGGTCGGCTGACGAGGCCTCCCGGCCGATGACCCGCGGCCCGCTTCTCGATGCATGGTTCGCTGCGCGGAAGAAAAACCGTCGGCCATTGCAGATCCCCGGACACAAGAATCGCTATGCCCATGGCGAGGATGCCCTCGGTGCCGATCTGCTGGGGCCGCTCCTTCGCGATGACGTGCCGCTTCAGGGTGGTGTTGACGACAACGCCTACAGCCATCGCTATCTCGAACAGGCAGAGGCCTTGTGGTCCTCAGCCGTTGGCGCAGATCAGGCGCGATTCCTCGTCGGGGGCTCGTCGCAGGGCAACATCGCTGCGCTCTCCGCCGTAAGCCATCCAGGACGGCCGGTGGCAATCGACCGCACATCCCATCGCAGCGCTCAGGCTGCGCTTGTGATCTCGGGTGCGCGGCCCGAGTGGGTGTATCCGGAGCTCCACCCCGAGACCGGTTTGCCGCTAGGCGTCCCGGCGCGTGCGCTCGCGGATGTCACGGCTGACGTGACGGCGCTGTTCGTCACATCACCCTCTTACGTCGGAACCTTGAGCGATGTCTCCGCGCTTGCGCGAGCGGCTCACGAGCGTGGCATCCCGCTGGTTGTGGATCAGGCGTGGGGAGGGCATCTGGGCTTCATGGCCGGTCGTGGTGCCATCGCGTGCGGCGCCGATCTCGCGGTCACCAGCGTCCACAAAGCGCTCCTGGGATATACCCAGACAGCCGTTGTCACGATGCGCGGCGACAGGGTCAACCGCGATCATCTGGACAGATGTGTCGATCTCGTCGCAACGACGTCTCCCTCGGGGACGCTGCTCGCCTCGATCGATGCCACGCGCCTCGTGCTCGAACGCGATCAGGGTGCTGCGATTGCGCGCACCGTCGAAAACGTGAAGCGCATGCGGGAGACCCTGCGCAGGGTGAAGGGGCTCGTCGTCCTCGATGAAGCCATGACACCGGCGGGCATGGATCCCTTCAAGCTGACGCTATGGCTCCCGCGCACGGGCGCGGATGGCGTCGCCATCGGAAAGCAGATGTGGGAGATGGGCCTGAACCTCGAGTCGGCCGATCGCGATACCCTCGTCTGCAGCGTCACGCTGGTAGACGAGGACGCGTTCTGCGATGAAGCAGCGGTGCTGCTCGCTGGCTTGATCGAGGCCGGACGCGGGGCGCCACGAGCGGCTGCAACGTCGACCGTCTGGCGTCTGGAGCCGGACGTTGCCTGCACGCCTCGCGAAGCTTTCTTCGCGCGCAGACGCCGCATCCCTCTCGAGCAGGCGGTGGGCGAGGTGAGCGCCGAGCAGTTCTGCCCGTATCCGCCGGGCGTGCCGATCATCGCGCCGGGCGAGAGAATCACCCGTGACGCTCTGGAGATACTGCGCAAGTCGGCAGGCCAGGTGCGCATCGCCTATTGCAGCGACCCCTCGCTCGCAACCGTAGAGGTGGTGGACGCGCTGCAGTGATGGCTCAACGGCCGAGGTGCATGTTTCACATCGGTCCTGCGCTACGGTGGCCGAGTCCGGGCGTCAGCGCCGGGTGGCCTCTGCTGCAGGCGCAGTGTCGGGGCGCAGCGCCTCGAGCCGCGTGCGGTAAGCCCCGGCCCGCACGCCCTCGCCTGCCTCCTCCGTGTAGCTAAGCAAGGCACCCAGCAGTTCCGGGTTGTAGGGGAAGCGCGCCAGCGCTGATTCCAGTGTGGTGATCGCCTTCGCGCCCTGACCGCCATCGTGCAGCGCCACGCCGAGCACGAAGGCGTAGCGCGGATTCCCCGGAGCCGCACTCGCTGCCTGTTGCAAGAGATCCAGCGCCTCGTCACGCCGCCCCTGCCGGATGCGCAGCAGGCCCATGGCGTGCGTGAGATCCGCATCGCCGCTCGCCTTGCCCAGGCCCGCAGCCAGCGTGCTCTCCGCATCAGCATCGCGACCGTAGGCGCGGTACAGATCGGCAAGGTTCACGTAGGCGGGCACGAAGTCGGGTTCGAGCCGCATGGCCTCGCGATAGGCGGCTTCGGCGGCCAGCGCATCACGGCGGTCGGTGTAGAAGAGGCCCAGGTTGATCAGCGGCTCCGGTCTGTCGGCATTGGCACGTTGCGAGGTGATGTACTCGTCAAAGAGCGGCTGTAGCCGTGTCCGCATCGCCGGTGTCATGCCTTCGTCGGGGGCGATGGCAAGTGCGCGCGCGGCCTTGATCCGCACGATGCGGGAGGGATCGTCTATCAAGGCGGCGGCGATGCGCACGCGCTCCTGTGGCGGCGCGACGAGCAAGGTATCCATGGCGGCACCGCGGAGCATCGGATCGGGATCACCGGCTCCGGCCTCTACCGCTGCAAGGCTCTGCGCGCTCAGGTAAGGCTGCAGCCGCGCCAGCGCACTCGCTCGTGCAATCGCGGATGCCGAGGAATCGCGCGTCACGGCCAGCAGCGCTGCCTCTGCGCCGGGCTCTGCCTGCTCGGCGGCGTGGAACGCGGCGCCGAAGCTCTGGAAGCCTTTGCGCACGGGGCCGTAGTGTTTTTCGATGACACCTGCGGCCCAGGCGGCGTCGTTCTCGCGGTGGCACTGGTTACACGCATTTGGCGTGCCCAGAGTCAGGCTCAGATCCGGCCGCGGGATGCGGAAGGAGTGGTCGTGCCGCGCGTCCACCACCATGTAATCGGTGGTGGGCATGTGGCAGGCCGTGCAGGCCGCGCCGCGCGAGTTCGCCGGGTGCAGTGTGTGGGCGCTGGTGTCGTACTTTGCGGGCAGGTGGCACTGGCTGCATACCGCGTTGCCCGGTGCCCGCAAGGCGCCGCTGTGCGGTTCGTGGCAGTTGCTGCAGGTCACGCCCTTCGCATACATGCGGCTGCTCGTGAAGGAGCCGGTGTTGTAGACCTCGCCGCGCTGCTGCCCGTCGGCGTGGTAGAGCGGTGCGGTGAGCAGCGCAAGGTCGTGAGTCCCGAAGGTGTCGCCCGTGTGGCTCAAGCCTCCCGCAAAACTCGCCCGGCGCGCGTGGCACTGCGCGCAGACGGCCATCTCGGTTCGAGTGCCGGGTGCTTCGCTGCGTGCCGCGTTGCCGCTTTGCGGGTCCATGGCCCAGTGTGCGCCGCGGTGCTCGCCCAGCGTGACGGACAATCCGCGGGATGGATCGGCGGCGGTATTCGCGCCGGCGCTTGCCCATGCGAGGTGCTTTTCGCCCGGGCCGTGACAGGCCTCGCAAGCGACGTTCATTTCGGCAAAGGTGGTCGCGTAGCTGTTGCTCGCAGGCTCGAAGTGGCGTTCCAGCTTTGTGCTGTGGCACTCGGCGCACATCCAGTTCCAGTTCTGCTCGCGGCGCGTCCAGTGCAGCGGATCGCCCGCGCGTATCGGCGTGTCGGGGTAAAGGTGGAACCAGCGCTGTCCGCCTGCGGATTCGGGGCGCGTGTCCCAGGCCACGGAAAGCGCCTGCAGACGGCCATCCGGAAATGCGATCAGGTACTGCTGCAGCGGAGATACGCCGAAGACATGGCTGATCTCGAAGTCCGCGAGCTTGCCGTCGGAACCGTCGGTACGTACGAAGAATTTGCCGTCACGGCGGTAGAACGTGGAGCGCGTACCGAAGTAGTCGAAACCCGCGTTGTCGAAGTTGCCGAGAACCGTGTCCTCGCTCGCGTGCTGCATGGCCTTGGCATGCTGGGATTGGCGCCAGAGCGAGGCCTCGCGGGTGTGGCAGGTGGAGCAACGCTCTGCACCGACAAAACCCGGAGAATCCGCCTGCATGACAGGTTTGGCATGTGCGGGAATCGCTGTGTCGGGCGTGCTGCCGGACGGTGGCTCCGTGGTCCGGACGGTGGAGGTTGCAGCGCTTTTGCTCTCAGGCTCCACAAGGAAGAGCAGGGCAGCCAGAACGGCCACTACAGCCGCAAACGCTGCAGCCCGCACGCGCGTCTTCCGCCGGTTCGGCCCGGAGGGCTCTGCGTCAGGAGCCGGTCGCGCGCGCTGTTTTTTCCTGCTCATGCAAGGGGCCTGTCAGGCGGTGGCGTCGGGCGTGGTGGTCCGCCCGCCGCAGCGTAGATGATCTTCCGCGCCAGCAAAAAAGCCGCACCCCGTGCGGGATGCGGCTTTGCGGGTGAGATGCCGGCCCACGCGGGCCGGTCAACTCAGTTGCGTTGCGGTTTGCTCACAGCTTCCATCACGCGGTCGAGGTTGAAGCTGCCGGGCTTCTGGCGCGGCGGGAACTCGCGGAAGCTCTGCAGCCACTGACCCACATAGGCACCTGAAGGCGCGATCAGGAACATGCGATCGAGGTACCAGCGCTGGTAGCCGATGGCGTTTTCTTCCTCGGCACGCTCGAAGGGATCCATGCGCAGGTTGGTGATCAGCGGCGCCCGCAGTTGCGTGAAGGGCTCCTGCCACACTTTCAGACCCTCGGCCTCCTGCTTGAGGAAGGTGATCTTCCAGTTGTCGTAGCGCAGTGCCGCCACCGAGCCGTCATCGGTCCAGTAGATGAACTCGTGACGCGGCCACGCGGCCTCGCCACGCAGCGCGGGGCCGAGGTCGTAGCCGTCCAAGTGCACCTTGTACTTCATCTTGCCGACCTTGCGGCCCTTGAGGAGATCCGCCTTCACGGTGGTGTCTCCGGCAGCACCGAGGAAGGTGGTCAGCATGTCCTCGTGGGCGCCGATGTCGTTCACCACGGTGCCGGGTTTGATCACGCCAGGCCAGCGGATCATGGTGGGCACGCGGTAGCCGCCCTCCCAGTTGGTGTTCTTCTCGCCGCGGAACATGGTGGTGCCGCCGTCGGGCCAAGTGAAGGTCTCGGCGCCGTTGTCGGTCGAGTACATCACGATGGTGTTGTCGGCCAGCCCCAGTTCGTCGAGCTTGGCGAGCACTCTGCCCACGTGGCCGTCGTGCTCCACCATGCCATCGGCGTAGACGCCGAGGCCGGTTTTGCCCTCGGACTCCGCCTTGAGGTGGGTGAAGATGTGCATCCGGGTGGAGTTCCACCACAGGAAGAACGGCTTGTTGGCTTCCTTTGCGCGCACCATGAAATCGAGGGCCTTCTCGGTGACTTCCTCGTCGATGGTTTCCATGCGCTTCTTGGTGAGCGGGCCGGTGTCGGTGATGCGTCCGTCAGCGAAGCTGTGGATCACGCCGCGCGGTCCGAAGCGCTTCTTCAGTGCCGGGTCTTTGAAGTAATCGGGATTCTCGGGCTCTTCTTCGGCGTTCAGGTGGTAGAGATTGCCGAAGAACTCGTCGAAGCCGTGCGCGCTGGGCAGCGTGTCGTCGGTGTCGCCCAGGTGGTTCTTGCCGAATTGCCCGGTCATGTAGCCCTGTGCTTTCAGCAGGGTTGCCACGGTCGGGTCTTCTTTTTTCATGCCCTCTGGCGAGCCCGGCAGGCCCACCTTGGTGAGGCCGGTGCGGATCGGCGACTGGCCCGTGACGAAGGCCGCGCGGCCGGCGGTGCAGCTCTGCTGACCATACCAATCGGTGAACAGCGCGCCCTGTTTGGCGATGCTGTCGATGTTCGGTGTGCGGTATCCCATCATGCCGTTGTTGTAGGCGCTGATGTTGAACTGGCCGATGTCATCGCCCCAGATCACAAGGATGTTGGGTTTGGCCGATTGTGCGATGGCGAGCGGCGCTACTGCCGCCGCGACCAGCGCGAGCGCCGACCGTTTGAGTGTGCGAAAAAAAAGAGCGGAATCCATGATCGGTAGTCTCCCGGAGCACGCAAACGTTGAAATAGGCAGGCAACAGGATGTGCTACCTGCCCTTGAAGTCTGGGTTCGACGCGAAGGAGTGGCAATTGCATTAAATGAATGGAGACCCGTACTCGGGCGCATCGGGCAGCCCGACGGGTTTCAGGCCAACGCCTTGAGAAGTTTCAGCAGCATGTCCTTCAGGGGGATTTGCAGGGCGAAGACCACGATCATCGGCAGCATCACCGGCAGCACCACACTCACCAGCCCCGCTTTGTCCAGCGGGAAAGCGCGCATGGCGGTCACTGCCGCGTACATGGCGTTGGCATCGGCCACCGGACCGATGCCCGGAGCATCCAGCAACTCCGGGTCGGCAACGGGCGTGTTCCGAATCCAGCGCTCACGGACCAGCCTGCCGTGTTCGCCCACGAGGCGGCCGTACTCTTCTTTCGCGCGGCGCTTCGCGGCGATCAGCTGCGGACAGAAGACCATCAGTGGCAGGAGCAGGACGATCAGCCAGGCGACGATCAGAGCTCCCACGAACTTGAACAGCGCGTGCACATCCTGCGCGTGGTAGACCACGTCGTGGGCCCAACCCGCTGCAATCACCGAGGAGATCGACAGTCCTACCAGTGCATACGCTCGCGGGTAGTACTCGAGGAAACCGAGGCCGGCGACACCGTCGGGATGCGTGGGCACCAGCGAAAGTTCGAGACGGGAGATCCCCAGGAAAAAGCGGAACGCCAGCAGAATGCGCCAAAGCCAGCCCACCAGCAGGGCGATGTAAAGAGGGCGCGCCACATAGGCAAACCACCATCCGCCAAAACCGAGCTGCCCCTGTTCCAGCGCCCAGGACATGCCGTGCGCATCGGCATCGACCGGATCGGCCAGGATCCACACAAGGCTCAGTGTCCCCACCATGATCCAGGGCAGAGAGGCGTCGCGGCGTCGCGCAGCCTGGTGCATCAGATCCATGAAAGCGGCGTGCTGGTGTGGCTGCACGATGCGATTGCGGACGAACAAGGTAGCGATATCCACGGTCGCCTTCAGGGCCATGCCCTCGGCAAGCACCAGCAGGGGAATCGCAAACAGGCAGCGCATGTTCACGCCGAAATGAAACAGCAGTGGCTCGCTCGCTCCGTCGGGAAGGGCATGCCCGCGCAGCAAAGCCCACGCACCGAGCGGCAGCCAGGCAAACAGGGCAAAAAAAAGCGCTCGCCGCTTGAGTCCCATGCCGCCCACGCGGGGTGCAAGCCGCAACTTGCGCTGCCATCGCAGCGGCCAGTCATCGGCATTCAGCAGTTGTTCGACGTCGGCATCTAGCCTGCCGAAGCTGCTCATGCGCGCAGCGCTCGGGTTCTCACTGCTCCGCCTTGCTCCACCCGCTGTCGGGGTTGAAGGTGCTGAGTGCCGTAGCCGTTTTTTCCGTGCTGTCGCCCAGATCCTGCTGGTACACCACGCCCTCGTGGCTGACCAGGAACGTCTGCACGCCGCTGACCCGGTAGCTCGCCGGGTAAGCGACAACCGCAAAACCGGATTTCAGAAGGCCGCCCTCGAGATAATCGCGGGCACCACCCGCCGCCGCTGCTCCCTGGGCTGTCAGAAGGCGGAAGCGGTAGCCGTGATAGGTGCTGCCATCCTGGCCCTCACCCGGCGTGTATCCCTCTGTCGAGGCGCCGGCCACAAAGGGGCCGACCGGGCTGGCCGGCTCGTCCGGCTGCGTCGGCCAGTAGAGCCCGTCGTGCTTGCCCGCAGAACTCATGAGCCGCTGCGCATAGATTCCGGAGGGAAGGCCATCACGGCCCTCGGCGGCATAATCGGCCTGTGCATCAACGATGCCTCGCAAGGTTTCGATGGCACCCAGTTCATTGCGACCAATGCGCCGGTAGACCATCTCGTCGACACCCGCGTCGGTATCGAAGGCCCACATATCGCCGCGTTTGACCAGCGGAACCGGGCTCGGCCAGCCGTCCGTGCCGACTTCCAGGGTGAGGCGTCCGTCGGCGTCCGGTACCAGCGCGTTGGCCTCCTCGTACTGTTCTACGAAGCGAGCCCGTGCGGTGGCATCTGCCACGGCATCGCCGGAGTCGAGGAGTGCGTCGGCGCGGTCGCCCAGTACCGCGATCAGCGCAGTCTTGTCATCAGCGCGAGCGGCCGCCACCAGCGCTGCCACGGCGGCCTCGGCGCTGGGGAACGTGGCGGGTTCGGCGGCGTTCAGCGGTTGCCAGCCAATGCCCAGCACCGCCACAACGGGCAGCAGACGAGCGCGTAGGGCGGAGAGGGGATGGTGTGAAACAGTCATGTCCTGCCTCCTCACTGGCGACGGTTCTGGCCGCGCGGCGCGACTGCGTCGCGCTGCGCTGAGGGACGTGGCGCCGATTTCATACTCGCTCGGCCGCGCGCGCTGGCCGCCCTCTCGCGGGCACCGTCACGGGTGCCGGCGCCGGCAATGGCTGCGCCGCCACGGTGCTGGCGCAGCGTGTTGTCGGAGCGATCACCCGAGGCCAGTGGATAGCCGCGATCGGGGCGTATATCGGGCTTTGCTTCGCGACTGGCGGGCCGCGCCGCAGCGGCAGGGCGTGTCGCCGCGCCCACCGAGGTGCGCGCTGCTTGCGTAGCGGCTGGCCGTGCCGCCGCTGGGCGACTGGCAGCGGAATCACCCCGGTAAGCCGCGATCGGTTTGCCACGCTGACCCGTTACCGGAGAGCGCGGTGTGTAGCCTTCCATGCGATTGCGGTTCTGCTCGAAGCGATTGAAATAGGCCGGCGTGGCCGGTGCAGAAGCGCGCGCCTGACGGCTGACCTCGCCGCGGTAGTGGTGCGGGTAGTTTGCGGGCGGGCGGTAGTAGTGCTGCGGGCGGTAGTTGGGGTAGCGCGGCGCATAGATGAAGGTGTTGTGCGGATAGTACGGGCGCGGGCCGTAGTAAACCCCGCCGTAACCCCAGTTCGGGTAGCCATGGCCGTACCAGTAATCGTCGTGGTCATGGTCGTCATCGTCGTCGAAGATGTTTGCGACCAGTACGCCCGCACCGAAGGCAAGTAATCCGCCCATCACGGCCTGACTGGTACTGATACCCGGGTTGCTCGATGTGCTGGCGGGTGTGGCAGGCGCAGGGGGTGGCGCGTAGGCCTGTGCTGGCTCGTACTGCGGCACGTACACGACTTTGGGGTCGGCCGGCTGGATCACGATGACGTCTTTCTCCTGCTGCACGGTCTGCTGCACGGTCATCTGTGGCGATGAGGCGAGGGTGCCCGCGGTTTGCGCCTGACGGCGCAGACGCTGCACAGACGCCAGTACGGCCGCCTGATCGGCTCCAAAGGCATCACCGAGCTGCCGGGTCCAGTCGATCTCGCGGCACATCATGTCCATCACGGTCGGGAAGTGCACCAGCGCCTGCACGCTGGGCGTGAAACCGGCCGCACTGGCGGCTGTGGAGAGTGCCTTGTCCTTGAGCGCGGCGTTGTCGATCAGCCAGTTGCCCGCGTCCATCACCTCCTGCGGATCCGTGGAGGCGCTCAGCACCTGGGCGAGGATCGGGTCCGGATAGAGCGCGATGGGTGCAGTGAGTTCATCCAGCGCTTCAGGATTCCAATTTGCCGCCTCCTCGGTGGGCGGCGGCGGTGGCGCCTCGGGTGGTGGCACCGCTGGAGGCTCTATCACCGTGGCCGGCTGAGGGGCCGATGCAGCCGCTTCCTCCCCCGACTTCGAGCAGCCGGTTGGCAGAAGCAGCACGGCGCTCAGCGCCAGTGTCGCCAGCACAGTCTGATGCGGTCTCATGGCAGGCATTCGAAGGTTCCTCGTCGCTCTTTTGTTATTGGAACAACTGTCCAACCTGCAGATAGAACGCACGTTGGTTGTTCTCGCCAACGCCCACCCCGAGGTAGACCGGCCCTATCGGTGAATCCACGCCGAGAAACACGCTGCCGGCATGTATCAGGTCATCGAAAGACGCATCGTGACGGTCCCTCCAGACGTTGCCTGCCTCCAGGCTCGCGCCCACATACACGGGGAAATCCACAGGGAGGAACGACTGCTCGTTCATCCGCCGGTAGTAGGCAAGGTTCAGCATGCCAAGCGTCGTGCCGGCCAGCGAATTCCGGGTGTAACCGGAGAGATTGAGAAAGCCGCCCAGGCTGTAGGCGCGGCCGGGCAGGTCCAGCGCGGAGCTGCCTGCCGCGAGATCCAGATCCGACCAGCGCGCCAGAAGCAGGACGGAGCTGCGCTCGTGACTCCAGGCGCCATAGGCCGTGGTACTCCAGGCGTCGTAGCTGTCATCCGCGCCGAGGCTGTCGAGGCTTTCTTCGTAACGGCTGGTGATGCGGACGCCCGAGCGGGGGAAAAACGCCCGATCCAGCGTATCGATATGCAATTCGGTGAACCAGCCGCCGAGGTCGGCATTGCTGGACGATGCTTCCGGCGGGCCGATCTGGATGTCGGCCTCCGAGGTTCCGGCAAAGGCCCCGGCCCGCAAGGAGGCAAGATTGCCGATCAGGACACCGGGCGCGAGCTCGAGCATCTGCTCGTCGACAAGCGCGCGGCCGCGGATTTCGCCATCGTCAGTCAGATTGAGTTGGCGCTGGCTGTAGCTGTAACGGGTATCGAGAAAAAAGTGCCGCGCCTTGTCCAGTGGCTGGTAGAACTGCGTCGCGATTTCAGAATTTCCTCCCAGCTGCGCCGTGGTGTACCACTCGCCACCGAGTGCATTGAGCCCCCTGGCCCGCCAGCTGCCACGGAGCCCGAATTCGCTGGTGCCGCGGTTGTCCTGGTCCCAGCTGAGGCCAAGCTTCAGATAGTTCGCGCCGCCGGCGTGCGCGGTGCCGCGAATGACCAGCGTGTTGGTGCCGGCATCGTCATGATCGATCCGGTAATCCACGCGCGAGAACTCGTCCAGGCCATAGAGTTCGGCGATGTCGCGCTTCAGCGTGTTCTCGTCAAGTGTCTCGCCGGGCCGCTGGCTGATGATGTTGCGCATCAGCTCCTGCGATACGGCGGCGTCAGTCTCTACACGAATCCGATCTATGCGGGGCAGGCGGAGTTGAGGTGCCGCCGCAAGCAATTCGCCTCCCGTCGGGTCTGCCAGTGCCGCCAGCTGCGGCCCCATGGCCTGCGCGGCGGCGTAGCCGAGTGCAATGGCCTCGTCCGCCATGTCGAAACTCATGGTTGCCACGCCCGCGTCATCGAGCGCCGGCAGGATCAGCACATCGCCCGGACGCATCAGCGAGAGCTGCTGCTCGGAATTCTTGCGCGTCATGATGGTGGTGAGCTGGTCGACCAACGCCAGCACGTTCTGCAGTTTGTCGCGATCCGACAAAGGCGT
The DNA here is from genome assembly GCA_044352225.1 of Pseudomonadales bacterium. Taxonomy (GTDB): domain Bacteria; phylum Pseudomonadota; class Gammaproteobacteria; order Pseudomonadales; family UBA5518; genus UBA5518. Next base: position 24,340 of record JBILEG010000002.1, read on the forward strand.
ACCGATGTCGATCACGATCAGGCGGTCAACGCCCATCCCCTGTACCACGTCGACCGGGATATTCTTCACGATGCCGCCGTCGACCAGCAGCTTGCCGTCGAGTTCGATCGGCGAGAACACGCCGGGGATGGACATGCTGGCACGCATGGCGATGGCAAGATCGCCCTTGCCGAGGATTACCGCGTCTCCGGTGGTGATGTCCGTGGCAACCGCACGGAAGGGGATGGGCAGCTTGTCGAAATCCTCGATGCGCGCGACATGCGCGACCATCTCGTGGAGCATCAGGTTGAGATGCTGGCCCTCGATGGCGCCCATCGGCAGGCCGAGCTTGCCGTCCTTGAAGCGCAGCTTGGCCGGGATCAGGTAGTCGTAGTCTTCTTCCTTGCGCCTGAAGCTCTGCTGCTCGCGCGGCGTGGCATCGTTGAAGGCGTACTTCCAGTCGAGGTTGCGTGCGATGCGCTCGACCTCGGTGGCGTTCAGGCCCGATGCATAGAGCCCGCCCACGATGGAGCCCATGCTGGTGCCCGCCACCGCATCGATCCTGATGTGGTGTTCCTCAAGGTAGCGCAGCACCCCGATGTGGGCGAGGCCGCGGGCCCCTCCGCCTGCCAGCACCAGACCGACACGAGGGCGCTCAGTGCTGCCGGAAGCGCCGAATGCCGCAACGCTCAGGCAGACACAGCACAGAAGCAGCGTGAATCGCTGCGCGGTGCGTGCGATCACGGACACGGGAACCTCAGAAGGCGAAGCCGACGCCGATCATGGGGCCGCTGATGGTGATGTCCATGGAGCGACCGCCTTCCTTGAGGTCGTAGTTCAGGTTGCGGTAACCGAAGCGGTATTCGATGCCGCAGCGATCCAGGTAGAACTGCGGCGAGAGTTCCCACACCAGGTCGGAGTCTCCCGCGCCCACCGACATCGTGGGGCTGAAGTACCAGTTCTTGGTGATCGCGAAGCGCGGGCGCAACATCACCATGGCGTCGGTCACCGAGGATTTGCCCTCGAACTTGCCAAGCCCCTGCACGCTGACCTCGGGTTCGAGGCTGGCATGGCGCACGCCCACCATCACGTCGATGGTGGAGCGCTCGCCGGTCCGGAAGCGGTAACCGGTGGCCACGGAGCCAAGGAAGCTCGAGGACTTCAGTTCGGCGTCGGCCGGGGAATTGCGCAGGTCGATGTCGCCGGAGCTGATCGACAGGTAATCGAGTTGGGCAAAGTTGACCCAGTTGCCCTTGCTGGCCTCGAAAATCGCCGAGCCGCCGATGTCCATGTTGTCGACGATGTCGGCAAAGTCTGACGAGGCCTGGAAGTCGCGGTTGCGGATATGGATATCGCCGTCGATGCCCATGGCCCACAGATAAGGCGTGAGGCGGAAGTCCCAGGCATCCTGCGCCAGCGCCGCTGGAGCACCCCAGAGGCCGAGAGCTGTCAGACATGCCAGTGAGAGGAACGGTTTCTTCATCGCGGGGACTCCTTTTGGGTGTGTGGTCGCTAGCGTGTGTGCACGCCCCGCACACTCGCCGGGGAGTGCTTGTGGACTGGCTTCAGGGAACCGAAGTCGCGATGCGTCGTGAGCGGCCAGCCACGGAGTGTTTATGAGCTGTCCGGGAACGTCCAATGAGATAAAAGAGCAAAGTCCATGCGTTTCTGGCATACATGCCGGTAAGGGGCATTACATCAGCCGCCCGGGCCATTGCCCTCACCAACGGTAGCCGAGCGAGAACACCCATTCGAGATCGTCGTTCTGGCCCTCGAAGTCGATTCCGTAGCGCTGATAGTCGAGTCGCAACTCCGCCAATACCCCGGACACCAACGGCAACGACAAGCCGCTTTTGGTCTCCAGACGATTGACCGCATCGTCGTCCAGCACCCACGAGAACTCCCCTTGATGGAACAGCGCCATGCTGCGCCAGGGCAGCTGCCAGTCGCTGCGCCAGCGGATGGAGCCGGCGTTCTCGAGCTCTTTTCCGGACTGGTCGAGATTGAACTCCACCTCGCCGACGCCCGCCTGCAGGGCAAGGTCGAGGTCCGGCAAGGGTCGGAATTCGTGGCCCATTCCGACGATGAGTGCCGAGGTCTCCTGGATCGACGAATTCCGGTCACGGTAGTAGCGCAGCATCGAGAAGGCGTACCAGTCGTTGCCCAGCAGACGATCGGCCTGCCACAGCAGTTCCGCTTCATCGTCCGTGGTGATGCCGTTCCTCTCATCGTAATCCCGGCTGGCTTCCAGTTCGTGGCGGAAGTGGCCACGACGCCAGGTCGATCGCGCGTCGATGTCGAGTTCGTCGGTGTCACTCGCATTGCGTTTCAGTGACAGCGCGGCGGTAATCCTGCCGGTGCCCTCGCGGGTCGTTGCGGCCTGCCGCAGGGTGGAGAGTGGTTGTTCGAGAGCCCCCTCGGTGCAGTGGGCCTGCACGTCGGCGCCCGCGTTCATCTGCACAAGGCAAGCGCTTCGCGTGGCACCGTCGGCATCATGGAGAGCGATACCGGCGTCGCTCTGCAGCGACAGCACGTCTTTTTTCTCGATGCTCAGTTGTCCGATCAGGTCGGCATTCCAGATCAGCCGCGACACCTCGATGCGCTGGAGTTCGCCCGGGAGAATGGCGCCGTTGCGCAAGCGGATCTCGCCGGCTGACACCGTGCCGGCGAGCATGATGAGTTGCATGACAAGCAGTAAGCGCCAGTACATTCGCATGGAGTGCCGACCAGTTCCGGAACCACGAGTACAGGGATCATAACAAGCGGATCTGGCACCGCCAGACTCGCCTGCCTCGGTGCTTGCCAGACCACTTTGCTGGTGTGCCAGGGGTGCCATCTGTTAGCGTTTGCACCATGCGCATTACTTTACGACAACTCCAGCACGCCAGTGCGCTCGCCCGGCACGGCAGTTTTCGTGAAGCCGCCGCCGACATGCACATCACCCAGCCGGCGCTCACCCGCAGCATCCAGACGCTGGAGAGCAGCCTCGGCGTCAGCCTGTTCGATCGGCAGCCGAACGGTGTAGAGGTGTCGCGCGCCGGGGAGGTGCTGTTGCGCAAGGCCGAGGGCGTGCTCGAATCTGCCCGTGATCTGGAACGCGAGGCCGCGCTGGTGTCCGGACTGGCCTCGGGCAGCATCCGCGTATCGATGGGGGCATACCCGGGTCACGAACTCGTGCCGCGTGCCGTCGCGGCCTGTCTTGCACAGGCGAGCGGATTTTCTTCCCAGGTCCTGGGTGGGGATTGGCGGGACGCGGTGCAGAACGTCCTCAACCGGTCGGTAGACGTGGCTGTCGCCGATATCAGCACCTTCTCGGGAGATCCCCGGCTGGAGGTGATCGAACTCGAGCCCGAGGCGATTTACTTCGTGTGCCGTCGGGAGCATCCGCTGGCCAGCCAGCGCGGGATCGGGCTCTCGACGCTGTGCGAGTTCCCGCTGGCCGGCTGTCTGGTGCCGCCCCGACTGGCCACGCTCTTCGCCGGATTCCCGCGCGCCGGGAGCGTCGATCCCGACACGGGCAATTTCCACCCGTCGGTCGAGGTGAAAAGCGTGGAGGCGGCGATTCGTATCGCCATGCTGAGCGACGTGGTCGCTGCCGCGCAGCTCAACTCTGTGGAGTCACAACTCGAGAGCGGCAGTCTGGTCGTGCTCGATGTGCAGGGTCCCCCGCTGCAACTGCGGGTTGGGCTGATCTACCTCCGGGAGCGGACTCTTGCTCCCATGGCGCAGCTGTTTCTGGACAAACTCGTCGAGGTCAGGAAGAACCTCGGCGCGACCGACGTCCGCCTCCGCGAGAAATTCGGCACGCCCCGCCCCGTGTGATCAGCGTGGCCGGCGGAGGCAGCACGTGCGCTCTATTTGCCGTCGAAGTCGTCCGTATCGACCTGACCAGTCAGGCGGCGCCACAGATGCGACCAGCTGAGCCCCAGTGCCAGCAACAGAGCCACGCAGACGATAGCGATCCAGCCAAACAATGAACTCGAACTCTGGTGCAGCACACCGAGGTCGAACAGGAGCCATACGCCTGCAGCGAGCAGCATCGCACCCAGCGCGAGCCCCAGCAGCCCCAGGGAATTCAGCGTTGCCCGCAGCAGGATGACCCAGCCGATCAAAAGCACCACCCCGGTGAAGGCATGCACGGAACCCAGGCTTGGCGCGCCGCTGATCCAATGGACGAAAGACCAGCCACCGGGGTTCCAGGTGGCGAGCACCATGAGAAGCGAAGCCAGAAGGCGAACCGTGAATTCGCCAAAGCCGAAGGGATCGCGGGACGAGGCGGAAGTGGCCAAGGCAGTTCTCCGGACGTGATTGTTTGGCGTGGCTCGCAGACTAGGGACTGAACAGACCGTGTGCAATCGGAAGCCGCGTAGGGCCCCACGATACGGGCGCCCGGAGATGCTCAGGTCACGATGAGTATGTCTGTGGCAGAGAGCCCCGGGTGCGGCGTGCCCGAAAGTACGGCGAACTGTAACGCCGCTGTGCCGCCGGCGCCGCCGATCAGCGTGTCGAGGCCGGCACCGCCCGTCAGCGTGTCGTTACCGGCAAAGGACAGCAGCACATCGGCGCCGGTACTGCCCGTGAAGATATCGTTGCCGACAAACAGCCCGCTGAGTGCGCCGTTTGCGTCACCCGTTGAGGCGAAGGTGTAGAAATCCCCTGCGGGCATGGATGCGCCGGTAACACGCAGAATCGGAGCACCCAGATCGACAAACTCGATGCCCGTCAGTGTGCCGCCCGTTATCGCGCCGGTGAAGGGATTCGCCGCGAAACCTGTTCCCGTGAACTTCACGAAATTGGCGGCGTCATCGAAGGGGCGGATCAGCGTCGAGCTGAACTCGAGGTTGTCGTAATCGAACAAGCCGAGTACGTCGAGAAGTCGCATGTCGAGGGCGGAGTCGGCGATGAACGTAGCCATGATGTGTGCTCTTGGGGGTCTGTTCACGAATCGCCCGGCATTTGGGCACGGGCTTGTCGGGTGGGTCAATGTTTCCCCTGCGGCGATGGTGCCCCCGTTTTCACCAGACGTTGTGCCGGCAGAGGAGTGGCTCCGAGATGTCATCGACCTACGCACGTGTTGCGCTTCGGCTCTGAGCCGACGCTTGACCGATCGATCGATCGTCCTATATTGTCGTTCAAGTAGATTGAACGAAAAGACAGGAATCCCTGTGTCGCCTCCGGGCCCCCCCGGTGACGCCCAACCGGAGCCCCGCATGAACACCTTCACTGACCTTCGCCACGCCGAACGCATCACTACGGTCAAGCCGCTGCCTGCCTGGGCCTACCTCAGCCCCGAGCTGCTGGAGCTCGAATATGAGCGCGTGATCCTGCCCAGTTGGCAGTTCGTGTGTCACCAGAACGAAGTCCCCGCGGCCGGCGACTACGTCACCCTGGACCTCTGGCGCGACAGCGTGATCGTGATGCGTGGCTCCGACGGCCGCCTGCGCGCCTTCCAGAACGCCTGTCGTCACCGGGGCGCCAGGCTCCTTGACGGCAATGGCCACTGCGCACGGCAGATCACCTGCCCCTATCACGCCTGGTCCTATGAACTCGAGGGCCAGCTCGCGCGCGTGCCCGCCGAGCGCACCTTCCAGTCACTCGACAAGCTGAGTCTCGGCTTGCGGGAGTTCGAGCTCGAGACATTCCTCGGGCTCGTGTTCGTGCGCATCGCGGGTGGCGGCCCCTCCCTCAACTCCGTGCTGGGTGAGCTTGCCGGGGAACTCGCGCCCTTCGGCATCGAGGACATGGTGCCGGCAGCGGCCGCACGCCCCGTGGAGCAATGGAACTGCAACTGGAAGGTCGCGCTCGACAACTACCTCGACAACTACCACGTGCCCTATGGCCACCCCGGCCTGCATCGTCTGATGGACAACGACCTCGCCTGCACCATCAACACGCACGGGGTGTCATGGTCGCGCAGCACGATCCGGGAGCGCGCCTCTCCCAACTGGTCGGAGCGGGCCTATCAGGGTCTCGCGCGCAGGGCCTTCTCGGGTTTGCCCCAGTCCATCCGTTCGACGTGGATGTTCTGTTTCATGCCGGTCAACATCGGTTTCGATGTCTACCCGGACGGCATGAACATCTTCCAGGTGCTGCCCACCGGGCCGGGCACTACCGAGGTGCGCTTGCCGCTCTACCATCGCCGTGATGCGAGCCGCGAAACCCGTGGCGTGCGCTACCTCGCCCGGCGCATCAATGCCCAGATCAACCACGAGGACAAGCTCCTCTGCGAGCGCGTGCAGGGCGGGCTTGCGGGGCACGGCTATGCGGCAGGGCCGCTCTCGGACTGGGAGATGCCGGTGAAGGACATGCACGACAGGCTGCGTTCGGCGTGTCCGGTGCTGGACTGCCTGCAGCGCCCTGCCGAGGGGAGCCTGCGGAGTATCAACGAGCGGATGCTGGCCGATCAGGCCGCGTCTGCGCGCGATCGCAGCGCCGAGAAATCCGCGATCACCCGATCCGGTGAGCAGGACTCGATCGGCTCGCCCATGTTGTAGCCGTAGGGCAGCGCCCACACCGCAACGCCGGCGTTGCGTGCCGTTGCGACATCGATCGCGGAATCTCCCACGAAGAGCGTGCGTGAGGCCGTCGCGCCGAAGGCTTCCATGCACGCGAACACACCGGCAGGATCCGGCTTGCGGGCGGGGAAGGTGTCACCGCTCACCACGCGGTCGAAGAGTGGCGAGAGCGCGTGGCTGTCGAGGATGGCCTGCGTGTACCTGTCTTCCTTGTTGGTGACCACGGCAAGCCGCACGCCGTTCGCGCGCAACTCTTCGAGCACCTCACGCACG
>JBILEG010000430.1:0-3399 GCA_044352225.1 Pseudomonadales bacterium
CCCTCAAGGCATTCAGTGCAGCAGTGGCTGATCCACCGGAAGTCTCCGTTTTCGGATGCATAATCGGTTGCTATACTCCGGGCCCGGCCTCGCGGGGAATCCGCATCCGGTCAATTGGCGTAAGCCCTGCGCGCACGGTCGCGCAAAACCCCTGGAGAGTATTGCATGAACAAGTTCGCACTGGCCGCACTGATGCTCGTTGCCTCGGCTGCGTGGGCTGATCGCACTCCCGAAGAGCTCTACCCGACGCGCTGTGCAACCTGTCACAACGCCGGCCTGCTCAACGCGCCCAAAGTCCATGACGCGGCTGCATGGAAGCCCCGCTTCGACGCCAAAGGCATCGATGGCCTCGTGCAGAGCGCCACCAACGGCCTGAACGCCATGCCGCCGCGTGCCATGTGCACCGATTGCACCCCTGGTGAGTACAAGGCCCTCATCGAGTTCATGATGAAGCCTGCCGGCTGATCGCTCCGGCATTTCCGGTCGCCGTACCCCAAGCCAAGGACCTGATGTGGTGAAGACACGAATCGCTCTGTTCATCGGTGCCTGCCTGCTGGCAGGCCAAGCGGCGGCCGCTACTCCTGCACTGGTTGGCAACCCGCAGGCGGGCCAGGCAAAGACCGTGGTGTGTGGCGCCTGCCACGGTGCCGACGGCAACAGTCTGGCTCCCACCTTCCCCAAACTGGCGGGACAGCACGAGAAGTACCTGTTGAAGCAGCTCCATGACGTCAAGAGCGGCGCTCGGGTCATTGCCGTAATGGCGGGTCAGCTCGATGCGCTCACTGAACAGGATCTCGCAGATATCGCTGCCTATTACGCGTCGCAGACCTCTACCCCTGGCTCCGCCAAGGAAGAGCTTGTCGCTCTGGGTGAATCCATCTACCGAGCGGGTGTCCGTGAGCGCGGCATCGCAGCCTGCGTGGCCTGCCATTCGCCCCGCGGAATGGGCAACGGTCCTGCGAAATTCCCCATGCTGAGCGGTCAGCACGCGGAGTATCTGGCCTCCAGCCTGCGCGCCTGGCGCAGCGAGGAGCGCAAGAACGACGGCGATACCCGCATCATGCGTGATGTCGCTGCCCACCTGACCGACAAGGAACTTGACGCTGTCGCGAGCTACGCCTCCGGTCTGCACTGAGACTGGACCTGCCCCCGAATTCGAGGAGATCTAGCCCATGAACCGTCTGGTCCACGCTTTCCTTATGATGCTGTGCCTGATGCCCGCCGGGCTTCGCGCGGCCGATGCCCTGTTTGTCGAAGGCACCCACTACGAGCGCCTCCCCGAGCCCGTACGAACTGCAGACCCTGCGCGCATCGAAGTGGTGGAGTTGTTCTGGTATGGCTGTTCCCACTGCTTCCAGTTCGAGCCCCTTCTTGCCAAGTGGGAGCCCGCGTTGGCCAAGGATGTCGATTTCCATCGCTCCCCCGCCATGTGGAACAAGCTGATGGCAGTGCACGCACAGGCGTTCTACGCCGCCGAGGCGCTCGGCGTGCTCAACAAGCTGAACCAGCCGTTGTTCGAGGCGCTGAACGTGCAGCGCAAGCGGCTTGAGAGCGAGGATGAAATTGCCGAGCTGTTTGTGGCGAACGGAGTTACAGACGCCGATTTCCGCAAGGCCTTCAACTCTTTCGGCGTGCAATCCAAGGTGAAGCAGGCCGACGCACGGCAACGCAGCTACAAGACCACCGGCACACCGGAGATGATCGTGAACGGGAAGTTCCGTGTCTCGGCGCGCCTTGCGGGCAGCCCGGAGTCGATGCTCAAAGTCGTCGACTTCCTCATCGCCAAAGAGCGCGCCGGGAAGACGGGAGGCTGATCACTCCTCCGTGGGGTCGCGGGCATGGCCCGCTCCCACGCCCCCTTGCATGAGCGGGCCATGCCCGCGACAAACCCCCCGATTTCATCAGCTGATTCGATAAAACGCCGGTCGGCGTCTATGCTTGTCTCACCTAAAAAAACACGTCCCGGCGCGCACGTCGGGCGCCTGATTCAGTGCCGCAGACCCGGCCGCGGAAAACAACAGAGTGCCAGTGAACGAGGACACCTTCCGGCGCATCGAAGCCGCGCTGGAGGAACGCAAACGCCAGCGCCGCAAAGCGGCCAACAAGCCCGAATCTTTCGCGGGAGACCGGCGCGCAGCCCTTGAGGGCCGCCGGGAGAAGGACCAGTGCGCCGCGGAGACTGCCCGGCCTGGCACCCCCATCCTCAACTGATGGCACCCCCCCGATCAGCGGGGCAGTAAAGACCCCATAGTGACCTCGATCAGCCGCGGCCCACGCTCGGCCATTGCTGCTGCAAAGGCCCGCGAGAACGCTGCAGCATCCTCGGCCCGCTCCGCCGGCACCCCCATCGACCCGGCCAAGGCCACGAAGTCGATGTCCGGATTCCCGATGTGCATCATGTTCCGCGCCCGCTCGCCCATGCCGCTCGCGCCCACGCGCTGGAATTCGAGCTGCAGGATCGCGTAGTCGCGGTTGGCGAAGAGGACCACCGTCACGTCGAGCTTCTCGCGGGCCATGGTCCAGAGCGCCTGTATCGTGTACATGGCGCTGCCATCGCCCTCCAGGCACACCACTTTGCGATCCGGCGCCGCCACGGCCGCACCGGTGGCGGCCGGCAGGCCCCAGCCGATCGAACCCCCGGTCTCCACGATCCACTCGTGGGCTCGCGCTTGCGCCACGCGGCCGAAGACCTCCATCCCGCAGGTGATGCCCTCGTCGGCCACGATGGCGCCGTCGGGCAACAGGGCAGCGACGGTATCTGCGACCGTGGCCGTGGTATTGGGGCCTGTCTCTGGTAAGGCTGGCGGTGAGAACACATCCCTTTGTGGCTCTGTCGCCAGCGCTCCCAACGCATCGGCCAGCCGCCACAAGGCGTCTTCACGGTCATCTGCAGGAGAGGCCAGCAGTGTGATTGCGCAGTCGGGGTGTGCCATCTCGCCCGGCAAGTCCGGGTAGGCAAAAAACGATGCCGGCGGGCGTGTTCCCACCAGCACCATCCGACGGACGTTTTTCAGGTGGTCGAGGGCAAATTCCGCGAGATAGGGAATCTTCTCGCAGGCGGCATGCCCCGCCCCGCGCGCTATCCGGGCGGGGAAGGTGTCCACCGCCAACCGGCAGCCCGTGCGCGCGGCGATCTTCCCCGCGAGTTCCAGCTGCCGATCACTCACATGCCCACCCATCAGGATCATGGCCGGCTCGCCTGCGCTCAGAGCCTGCGCGGCCGCATCCACGGCCGTCGCCTCGACGCGCGCCGGCGGCACCGGCGCGGGCAGCGGGGCAGGGCCGCTCGCGGTCTCGCTCCACGAGACGTTCGCCGGCAGGATCAGCGTGGCCACCTGCCCCGGCGCGCTGAGCGCTACCGCGAGCCCGCGCGCCGCGTCCTCTGCCACCTCGTCACTG
>JBILEG010000114.1:0-8921 GCA_044352225.1 Pseudomonadales bacterium
GGCGTTGCTGATGCCTTTCTCGAGGCCGCGACGCGTGGCGGGGTCCAGGGCTGCGGCATCGAACTGCACCCCGGGTCCGAAGCCCGCACGATCGAAGAGCGCCATCAGTGCGCCCTCGTCGGCCGGCGTCGCGTTCTCGCGTAGCCAGCCGTTCAGCACAGCGAAGAATTCGGTCGATTCACGTGGCTCGAGGCGCGGCGCGGCCGCAGGTTCGGGCGACGTGAACGAACCGGCTTTCCCCCACGCAGAGAGGGGCACCGCGCGGAATTCGCGCAGCAGACCGAGCGCCACGGGGAAGTCGGCCTCCCCGTCCACCAGCAACCTGCCCAGGATCCACGCCTGCTTCGTCTTCACCGGCACCGCCATGACACCGGCAGGCAGCGCGCCCTTCCAGCCCGGCCCGACCAGCGCGAAATCACGCGCCGCCGTGCCAGTGGTGCGCCTGCCAAGATGCGTGACCTCGTTGAAGAAATCGGTGACCGCGAGCGTGTAGTAGCGCCCTGCCGTATCCGGCGCGTGGACGATCACCGGCCCCTGCGAGAGATCGAACCAGCCGCTCAGATAAAGCGTGTCGTTGTTGGGCGCACGCAGCCCCTCGGAGGTGGAGGGCGTGACGAGCACTTCCCGCCGATGAAAGCTGTTCACCGGCGCCAGCACCGGCTGCGCGGGCGCCACGCGGTGCGTCTCGTTGAACATCTGCGTGCTCATATCGACCATCGGGAAACCCCAGATGTAGCCGAGCGTGCCGATGTGCTCGGCCTGCTGCTCGCGGATGAGGTCGACGTTGGCGGCGCGCACATCGCCCGGTGGCAAAGGCGTGGCCGCGTACGCATGGGAACTCATGACGACCAGCAAGGGCAGTAGCAGCAAGAGGCGCTGGATCTGGCGCACGAGACCTCCGGTAACAAGGACGATGGCGTGAGGAGTGTGATGAAGGTGGGCGTCAGCGCTGCCCGGCCTTGAACACCAGCAAGGCATTCCCGGGACGCTCCACGGAACTGGCCCCGGATGTGACGAAGAGCGCATCGCGCCCGATGACCACCGGGTAACCCGAGACCTGACCGCCGCGCGCCGGTATGCCGTTCACCGTCTCGTACTCACGCGCGGTATCGAACGCAAAGAGCGGCGCGCCATCGCGCGTCGAGAACGCCCGCAGCCAACCATCGTTGAAGCCGCCGAAAACCGCACCGGGCACCGCACTCAGCGCCGCGATCTGCGCAGCTGTGCAACCCTCTTGTGTCCAGTTGCACTGCGGCACGGGGCCCTTGCGACGCCACAGCGTCTTGCCCGTCGCGGGATCGAGCGCGAGCAGGCTGCCGGCGCGCCCGGGCTCCTTCGCGTCAACGTCCGACACCGGCACGTAGATGCGCTCGCCATCGCTCGCGAGCCCGTAGATGACGCCGCCCATGTCGCCACCCGTGGCGACCTTGCTGCGCCACAGGACGCGGCCGCCGTCGTCGGGATCCATCGCGTAGACGTAGCCCCATTTCTGGCCGGCGAGCAGCACCTGGCGTCCGTCAGGGAAGGTGTGGATCAGCGGCGCCGTGCCCATCGAGAAGAGGTTGCGGCAGTCGGTCTCGCTGAACGCAGCACACGCGGCTTCGCGCTCTGCGCCCTTGGGCAGAAACTGCTGCGCCCAGCGGCGTTCGCCGGTATCGATGTCGTAGGCGATCACGGAGTAAGGGCCGGCCGCATCGAGCCTGCCGTACTCCTCGGCCGTGCTGGCATAGACGAGCCCGCGCCGTGCGTCGATGGCAAGCGGCACATAGGTGGCGGCGCCGGCGGGCCCGCGCCGCGGCGGGGCATCAGCGCCGACTGCAGGCAGATCCCGCAGGGGCTCCGTGATGTGATGTCGCTTCCAGAGGATCTTTCCCGTTGCTGCGTCCAGCGCCACCACACCACCGCGGCTGCTGCAGCAGGCGTGGCTGCCCACATGCGTCATCGGATCCTCGATGGAGGAAATCGGCACCAGCACCTTGCCCTCGTACACGCTCGGCGAACCCGTGATGCGCGAGAGCACGTTGTCTTCGACACGCACCTGCCAGAGCTGCTCGCCGGTGGCGGCATCCAGCGCTGTCACCGAGGCCTGATCGTCACCGAAAAAAAGCGCCGTACGCGGCTGTTCGCCCGTCGGGCCCGAGATGGCAAGGCTGCGCACGATCCTGCCCGGACGGCGGAAGGCCCAGCGCACGCAGCCCGTCTCTGCATCCAGCGAAAGCACGAAACCGAAGCCTGCGGGCAGGAACACCCGGTCACCGCCCAGCACCGCGGGCCCACCTGCGCCCCCCGGATACCCGAAGCTCCACGCGAGGCGCAACCGCGGCGCGGTGGCCGCGCTGAGCCAGCCGTAATCGCGGAAGCGTGTGTTGGTGTGGCTGCCACCGTTATTGCTCCAGTCCTGCTCTGCCAAGACGAGAGGCGCTGCCGGCGTCTTGCACGCGGCGATCATCGGATCTGGCAGCGGGCGGGGCTTTCGGCCCGATAGCAGTACCGTAAGCGCCTCGATGTCCTCCGAGGTGAGGCCCGCGGCCATCGGCTTCATCGCGCCCTCCGCGAGGGCGTACTGGATCGCCTCGGGCGAGCGGTAGGCGAGCGATGCGCGCGGGGGCACGTTGTTCTGCGGGTGGTCGTGGCAGCGGGCGCATTTCTGCAGGTAGAGGGAGGAGCCGCGGTCTTCCGCCTTCACTGTCTCGGGGACGACCAGACCCTGAACATCGGCCTGCAGGCCTTCGGCGTGCACAGCGCGGGAGAGTCCGGGGGCGCTCAGGGCCGCGACCGCAAGCAGGATGCGAACGAACTGGCTGGGCACGGGGGGTGTCCTTGACGGGTTCGGGAGGTGCAGAGCATGCCCCAGAGTGAGCGGCAGAGGTTACTCCCGGGAGGGATAGCATGGCCTTGCCGAAGCCCATGGTGGCACCATGGCAAGCACCTGCGCCGCCAGCGCAGACCCACATCACCCGTACAGGAGAAAACACCGATGGGAAATGCACACCGTCTCGAGGGCAAGGCCTGCATCGTCACCGGAGGTGCCAGCGGCATCGGTGCGGCCACGGTTCGCCGTTTCGTGCGTGAGGGCGCGGAGGTGCTGATCGCGGATCGTGATCTCGCAAAGGCGAATGCACTGGCAAGCGAACTCGGCAGCGCGGTGAGCGCGATTGGCTGCGATGTGCGGCTCGAGGCCGATGTGCAAGCAGTGGCTGCCGCAGCGATGGCGCGCTGGGGCCGCGTGGATGTACTGGTGAATAACGCGGGATCCGAACTCAACCGCAGCTACGACCAGACCACGGTCGAGGAGTGGGACCGCGTACTCGACACGGATCTCAAAGGCCCGTGGCTCTTCTGCAAGCACGTGGTGCCGCACATGGTGGCGGCGGGGCGTGGGAGCGTCATCAACATCTCGTCGCTGAACGGCCTCGTCGGCTTTCCGTTGTCCACTGCATACGGCAGCGCGAAGGGTGGCCTTGTCGTGTTCACCAAGGATCTGGCCATCGAACTCGCGACATCCGGCGTGCGGGTGAACTGCGTGTGCCCTGGCGTGATCGAGACGCCGATGATGGAGCGATGGACCGATCGCATGCCCGACAAAGCCGAGGCCCAGCAGATGCTGCGCGGGACGATGCCGATCGGACGCATGGGTACGGCAGAGGAAGTGGCAGGCGCGATCTTCTTTTTCGCGTCAGACGACTCGGCCCTCTGCCAGGGATCGGTGCTGGCGGTGGACGGGGGCTTTGTCGCTCAGTGAGCGGCCCTTTGCCGTATCGCGCTCAACGTCGTTCGGGTGGTGATCGCGTCCTGGTCGATGCGGATCTCGATCAGGGCAGCGGTGCCACTCGCCTGCGCCCGGCGGAATGCGGGCTCGAAATCCGCGGTTCTTTCCACCGTCTCGCCGTGCAACCCATACGCGCGTGCCAGCGCGGCGAAGTCCGGGTTCTGCAGTGTGGTGCCGTGGACACGCTCCGGATACTCGCGCTCCTGGTGCATGCGGATGGTGCCGTACATGCCGTTGTTCACCACGATGAACACCACGGGCAAGCCGTACTGCGCGGCCGTGGCAAGTTCCTGTCCGTTCATCAGGAAACAGCCGTCACCTGAAAAACCGATCACCGTGCGATCGGGGTGTACCGCTTTTGCGGCAACGGCCGACGGCACGCCATAGCCCATGGCGCCGCTGGTGGGCGCGAGTTGCGTACGGAATCCCGTGTACTGGTAGAAACGGTGCACCCAGCCCGCGTAATTGCCGGCGCCGTTGGTGACGATCGTGTCCTCGGGCAGCGTGGCACGCAGAAACGCCATGATCTCGCCCAGATCGACCGGTCCCGGCATGGGCCCGTGCCGGATGTTCGCGAGATAGCCCTCGCGAACGTCCTGTGTCCACTGCTGCCATCGGGAGGCATCCACCGGCGCGAGCGCGGCCGCCTGCGCAGCGAACTCGGGCATGCCGCTGTTGATCATCAACTCCGCGCGGTAAACGCGTCCGAGTTCTTCCGCGCCGGTGTGGACGTGAATCAGGCGCTGCTTCGGCACCGGCACATCGAAGAGCGTGTAGCCGCTGCTGGTCATTTCGCCGAGCCGCGGCCCGATGGCAAGGATCAGATCGGCGGCGCGGATGCGTTCGGCCAGCGCCGGCGCAATGCCGATGCCCACATCACCGCAGTAATTCGGGTGGCGGTTGTCGAGCAGATCCTGGCGCCGGAAGCTGCAGGCGGCGGGCAGATTGTTCGATTCGATGAATCTGCGGATGTCCGCGCAGGCGGTGGCGTCCCAGTCGCCGCCGCCCAGGATCACGAGCGGCTTCGTGGCGGCGGCGAGCATGCTCCGCAGCCGCGCCACGTCGTCATTGCCCGGGTGGGCTTTCACCCGTGCATAGCGCGGCGCGTCGTCGACAGCGACACGGCTGAGCAGCATGTCTTCGGGCAAGGCGAGTACGACGGGGCCCGGCCGACCTGACACGGCAACGTGGAACGCGCGGCTCAGGAACTCCGGAATGCGCTCCGCACGATCGATCTGCGCCACCCACTTGGCCATGGGCCCGAACATCCGCCGGTAATCGATCTCCTGGAAGGCCTCGCGCTCGACGACGTCACCACCGACCTGCCCGATGAACAGGATCATCGGCGTGGAATCCTGGAAGGCCGTGTGCACGCCGATGCTGGCATTCGTTGCGCCCGGCCCCCGCGTCACGAAGCAGATACCCGGCCGGCCCCTGAGCTTGCCATAGGCCTCTGCCATGAAGGCTGCACCGCCCTCCTGACGGCAGACGATCAGGCGAATCTCTTCGCGTGCCTCGTGGAGCGCGTCGAGAACGTCGAGGTAACTCTCACCCGGCACGCAGAAGGCCATGTCCACGCCGTGGATGCGCAGCTGGTCGACCAGGATGCGCCCGCCGCTGCGAAGCCGCGGATCCCCGTTCATCACAGAACGCCCGGCGTGCCAGGCATCAGCTGCGCTGCCGCGCCGACACGCGATCAGCGAGCCCGTCCAGCACGCCGGCGAGCGCGGCGCGGCGCGGGCCGTCCGCGGAGCCTTCCGGCGCTTTTAGCACGCGCTGCGCGAGGGCACCCAGCCTCCGCGCCAGTTCGCGGTCACGGGCGCCGCGCTCGATGCTCTTTCCGGTGTCGTCCAACGCTGCGGCGATATCGGCGGCAAGATCTGCATCAAGCCGCCCGTCACGCCCGAGTTGCTCGAGATAGGCGCGCGCGACAACAGGCTCCGCGGGCCAGCGGACCGGGAACTGCTGCTGCGGATTGAAGACCGCGCCCTGATCGGCCAGCCCTGCGGCGGCTATCTCGTTCGCGCTCATCTGCGCGCTCGGCAGGAGTTCGAAAACGTCCAGCCCGCGCACGATCTCGGTGCCGTAGACGCGCCCGCCGAAGAAATAGACCGACCAGTAACCGCCCAACACCAGTTGCTCCGCATCGATGGGGCCGCGATCGAAATAGCCGATTTCGACGGGCTTGGCGGAGTCGGTGAAATCGATCAGCGAGAGCCCGCCCTGGTACCACGCCTGCACGAAGACGTCCCGCCCTGGCACCGGCACGATGGAGCCGTTGTGCGCGACGCAGTTCTCCTGCTCCGTTTGCGGCGCCGGGATCTTGAAATAGCCGCGGAACTCGAGCTTGCCGTCGACGATGTCGTAGATCGCGTTGGCGCCCCAGGTGCGCGGATCGTGGGCGCGGCAATGCGGCTGCACGCCGCCGCCCCATTCGTCGGTGAAGATCACCTTGGTGCCGTCGTTGTTGAAGGTGGCGGAGTGCCAGTAGGCGAAGCCCTTGTCGACGACCTCGTGCATGCGTTTGGGTTTGCGGGGATCCGAGATGTCGAACAGGATCCCGTTGCCCGAGCAGGCGCCCGCCGCGATGCCGCGCGAGGGGAAGACGGTGATGTCGTGGCAGTGGTCGGTGCGCTCGGTTTCCTGTGTGTCCTCGCCGTGGCGCCCACCACGCCAGAGGCCCGCGATCTGGCCATCCTTCGGATCCGCAAATACCGCCGGGCTGTCGACGATGCGCGCCTTCGAGGGATCGGCCACCGGGATCTCGATCACGTCGATACGGAATAGCGCGGTGCGTGTGTCACCCGGCAGCTCGTCGATGCATCGCGGGAGCTCCTCGGTCTTGCGCACATCGCTGATCCCCGAGTTGTAGACGATGATCTTCCCGTCCTTGCTGCCATCCGAGACCACAGAATGCGTGTGCGAACCGCGACAGGTCTGCACCGCACCCACCTGCACGGGCCGCGTGAGATCGCTGATGTCGAAGATGCGCAGTCCGCGGAAGCGCTCCGGGCTCACGTCCTTGTCGACACCCTGCAGGCCGCAGTCAACGCGTCCTCGCGTCTGCTCCACCGACATGATGAGCAGGTGCCCGACGATCGAGACATCGCCCTGCCCGCCGGGGCAGACCACCGAGCTCAGCAGTTGCGGGATGCCATCCTTGCCGAGGCGGTAGACGTTGAAGCCGTGGTAGTTGCCTGCCACCAGCACATCACCGGAGAACGCCATGTCGGTGTTGGAGAAGCTGAGCAGCGGGGCGCGCTCGTCCTCGGGGGAGGGCTTGGGCTCGGCCTTCGCCGCTTTGTCGCCGTCCTTGCCATCGTCTTTCGAGGTCTTGTCTGCTGCCGCGTCCTTCGCGTCGGCGGGCGCCTTGGGCGGCAACTCGCCGGGGTTGGCCGGATCGAAGAAGCCCGGCGGTCGCGGCAGGGACACGAGTTTGCGGAGGTTCAGGATCGCCTCGCCCGCGTTGTCCAGACCCGCCGCGAGCCTCGCACGCGGATCGTCGGAAAGTGTTCCGAGCAGCGCGTTCATGCGCTCGATCTCGGCGCTCTGGTCGTTGGTGATGCTGGTGGTGAACTCGAAGAGCACCGGGTCAAAGGCCGAACCCGGCTGCTCGAGGAGTTTCGCGACCATCTTCAGGGCGCCATCGTGGTGGCGGACCATCAACTCGAGGAACATCCGGTCGAAATCGGTGGATTTCGAGGCAGCAAGCGCGGCCATCTGCTCGGGCGAGGCCATGCCCTGCATGGTGTGGTGCATGTGCATCGTGGCGTGATGCGAGGGCTCTGGGGCGTTCTGACCCCGCACGGCGAGCCACTCCTTCATGAAGCGGATCTCGCTGGTCTGGGAGGCCTCGATGCGCCGCGCGGCTTCGAGCAGTTCGGGGCGGTTGGTGCGCGCGGGCGCCAGCGCAGACATCTCGAGGGCCTGCTGGTGGTGCGGGATCATGTCCTGCACGAAGCGCACGTCCTGTGGCGAGAAGCGCGTCTGGGCGATGCGGATCGCTTCGTCGGCGGAGAGTTCCTTCGAGGGTTGACCCGGCGCGCCCGGGTGCACGATCGGTGCACCGGCCATGGCAGGTGAACACACGGCGCCGCCGCCGAGGAACAGGCCTGCAGCGGCGCTGCGCAGAGCACGCCAGCGTCGATCAGACGGAAAACACCCTGTCTTCTGCCGCACCGGCACATCACCAAGGTCAATGCCCATCGCCACGCCTCCCCCATACCGCGGATGTGCCGGGATTATGCGTCAGGGCCGCCGTGCCCGGCCATGCATGCGGATGCGCGGCGGCTGATATGACGCTCCAGCAGGTCGGCTACTGGCAGGCGTGCGCCGAGGCGGTAGAGGTTCCAGTAGTGGCCTTCGAGAGTGCGGTTGACCAGCAGGGTTCCGGGGGCCGGTTGCAGGCTGGAGAGGGCCGTCATCAGGGGCGGGAGCAGTTCCGTCAGTTGCTGGTGGAGGGCGGCGCGCCGGAAATCCCAGATCTCACCAGGTTGCAGCAACGGGTGCAGCAGCCCGTGGATGCGCGCGTACAGGGCATGCGGCGCCGGACTGTCAGCCTGGCGCCCTCCGAGGGCCTGGAAGGCGGGCTCCAGGGCGTCGCTGTGCGGCCCGCGCAGAGCCGCAAACAGCTGCACATAGGCATCGAGCAGACCGGGCTCGAGCGGGTAAACGGCCCCGAAGTCATACACCACGAGCTCGCCGGTATCGGTCCACGCCAGGTTGCCGGGATGCGGATCGGCATGCAGCAGGCCCAGGCCGAACACCTGCTCGCCCAACCAGTCGCACAGGCTGAGGGCCAGGCGTTCATGCATGGCGGTCGGCGCGCGGCTGACCTCGGCCATGGAATGCCCCGGCACCTCATGCAGCACCAGCACACCAGGTCGGCACAGCTCAGGCACAGGCTGTGGCAGGCGCAGTCCCGGCCAGCCCTCAAAGTGGTTGCAGAAGCGCTGCAAGCTGATCCGCTCGGCCTGGTAATCGAGTTCCGCGTGGATGCTGCCGTGCAGTTCGTCGTAGAGCGCCTCCAGCTGTTCGGCCGGCGCGCGGAACACGCGGCCCAGAGGCAGCAGGCGGCGCAGCTGCCTGAGATCGGCGACGCAGATGTCACGGATGCCCGGGTACTGGATTTTCAGCACGAGGGCACGGCCCC
>JBILEG010000431.1:0-3377 GCA_044352225.1 Pseudomonadales bacterium
TCGACGACTGCCGGCGCGCACCGGCCGTGCAGGATCTGTGGATGCTGCTCGCCGGCGAACGCCACGAGCGCGTGGCACAACTCGACGAACTGGCGGAAGGCTACGAGGAATTCCACGACTTCCCGCACCGGGAACTCGCCCTGATCGAACCGCTGCGCACGCTGCGGATCATGCACCACGCCGGATGGATCGCTTCGCGCTGGGAAGACCCGGCATTTCCCCGGTATTTCCCGTGGTTCAACACGCCGCGTTACTGGTCCGAGCACGTGCTCGAGCTTCGGGAACAACTGGCGGCTCTCGATGAGGAGCCGCTGCGACTGCAACCCTGGTGAAAAGAGGAATTGCCATGGCTTCCGGAAAGACATCAGCTTCCCGGGTTATCGCAAGCGTCCTGTTTGCCCTGCTGCTTGCATGCTTCGCCCGGATCACAACTGCAGAGGAAGTCCCTTTCGAGGGGCTTGGCGATTTCACCCGCCCCATATCGACGCAGAAGCCGCAGGCGCAACTCTGGTTCGATCAGGGACTTGCCTTCATGTACGCCTTCAACCACGACGAGGCCGTTCGCAGTTTTCGTCGTGCAGCCGCCGCGGATCCCGCACACCCCATGGCGTGGTGGGGAGTAGCGATTGCCAGTGGTCCGCACATCAACAACGCCACGCTCCCGGAGGCGCGCAACCGCATCGCGCTCGACGCGCTACGCGAGGCAGAACAGCGCATCGATGCGGCAACACCGGTGGAACGCGAACTGATCCTTGCGCTCCAGACGCGGTACTCGGCGTCGACCTCTGTCAGCCGTGCAGATCTTGACGCGGCGTTCGCGAAAGCCATGGCAGAGGTGGCCGCACGCTATCCTGCCGATGTCGACGTCGGCGCCATCTATGCAGAATCTCTGGCGGAACTGCGGCCATGGGACCTGTGGAAAAGCGATGGCGGGCCGCAACCGGGCACGGAGGCATTGATCACCGAACTCGAACGGGTGCTTGCCCTGGCGCCGCGTCACCCTCTGGCCAATCATCTGTACATCCATGCTCTGGAGGCCTCGCCGGACCCGGCGCGCGCCGATCCGGCCGTCGCCGTTCTGCGAGACCTTCAACCCGGTCTCGGCCACATGGTCCATATGCCTTCCCATATCGATGTGCGCCTCGGCCGCTGGCAGGAGGCCATCGATTCCAACACAGACGCCATCGGTGCCGACGAACGCTATGTGGCGCGCGTGCCGCAGCAGGGCTTCTACCAGTTGTACATGGCGCATAACCGCCACTTGCTGGTGTTCGCGGCGATGATGAGCGGGCAGAGCGCTCTGGCGCTGCGCCGGGTCAAGGAAATGGCTGCCGCCGTGCCGGATGAGACCTATCGAAACGAGGGATGGGCCGACGGCCTGATGGCGATGCCGCTCGAGGTGCAGATGCGCTTCGGACGATGGGAAGAGATTCTCTCGACGCCGGCGTTTCCGGATTACGTGCCGCTCTCCCGCAGCCTTCAACATTACGCTCGCTCGGTGGCCTTTCTGTCCACCGGCAGAATCGACGACGCACGACGGGAGCGGGAAGCCTTCAGCCATGCACGTGCGCGACTTCCCGAGGGGGCATTCTTCGGCAACAACGCCAGCACGGATTTGCTGGATGTCGCCGAGCGAGTCATGGACGGTGAGATCGCCTTCCGCTCCGGCGAGGTGGATGCGGGACTGGCTCTGCTGGCCGAGGCCGCCGCCCGCGAGGACGCCCTGCGCTACGACGAACCAAGAGACTGGATCCAGCCGGTGCGCCATCCGTGGGGCGCAGCGCTGCTGCAAGCAGGCCGGGGCGTCGAGGCAGAAGCGGTCTTCCGGCGGGACCTCGAGATATCGCCCGGGAACGGCTGGGCGCTCTACGGCTTGATGCGCGCCCTGCAGTTGCAAGGCCGCGATGCCGAAGCGGCAACGGTCGAAGCGCAGTTCGATTCCGCCTGGGAGCGGGCGGACATCCGGATCAAATCGCCTTGCCTGTGCCTGCCCGGCGTGTGACACCCGAGATTGTCACCCCAACCACGCCGGGACCGGGAGTTTTTTACGCCGCAGGAACGCTGGGTTGAAGAGCTTGCTCTGATACCGCGTGCCGTAGTCGCACAGGATGGTGACGATGGTATGCCCGGGACCCATCTCCTGCGCGAGCCTCACCGCGCCTGCGATGTTGATGGCTGCAGAGCCGCCGAGACACAGCCCCTCGTACTGGAGCAGGTCGAAAATCCACGGCAGCGCCTCCGCGTCCGGTATCTGGCAGGCGTAATCCACGCCCAAGCCCTCGAGGTTGCCCGTGATACGGGTCTGGCCGATGCCCTCCGTGATCGAATCGCCCTCGGCGCGCAGTTCGCCGTGCGTGTAGTAGTGATAGAGGCCAGCGCCCATGGGGTCGGCCAGACCGATCCGAACAGCGGGTTTATGGGCGCGCAGATAATCCGCGACGCCGGCGAGCGTGCCACCTGTGCCCACCGCGCAGATGAACCCGTCGACCTTGCCTTCCGTTTGTGCCCAGATTTCCACACCCGTGGTGTCCCGATGAATGGCACGGTTGGCAGTGTTGTCGAACTGGTTCGCCCAGATCGCCCCGGCCGCTTCACGCGCGGCGTACTCGGCGGCCAGCCGCCCCGAGATGGCAACGTAGTGGTTGGGATCGCTCACCGGCACCGCCGGCACCAGATGCAGCTCCGCACCGCAGAGTTCGAGCATCTGGATCTTTTCCGGGCTCTGGGTCTCGGGGATCACGATGGTGGTGTGGTAGCCGAGTGCATTGCCCAGCAGGCACAGCCCGATGCCCGTGTTGCCTGCGGTGCCCTCGACGATACGCCCGCCGGGACGCAGCAGCCCGCGGTTTTCGGCGTCACGGATGATGCCGAGTGCCGTGCGGTCTTTCACCGATCCGCCGGGGTTCAGGAACTCCGCCTTGCCAAGAATCTCGCAACCCGTGAAGGCCGAGGCACGATTCAGACGCACGAGAGGCGTATTGCCCACCAGGTCGACAAGACCCTGTCTGCACTCCATGGGAAGCTCCGATTGAACGCGACCGAACTATAGCCTGCCCGCTTCGGCCAGCGCACGCAGCGGAGCGAGCGCCTCGGACGAAGCCGTGAAGACGCCGTGTTCGCAGATCAGGGAACGCACCAATCTTGCTGGCGTGACATCGAAAGCGGGGTTCAGTGCGCGCGTACCCCGGGGCGATTGACGGATGTCGTGCAGGGCGCCGCCCGGATCCGCGCCCTGCTGCAACAGCACCTCGTCCTCGTGCCGGTTCTCGATGGGAATGCCGCTGATCCCGTCCTCGAGTTCCCAGTCGATGGTCGACAGCGGAAGCGCCACGTGAAAAGGAACGGCGTTGTCGGCTGCGGCGAGGGCCTTCTGGTAC
>JBILEG010000432.1:0-3367 GCA_044352225.1 Pseudomonadales bacterium
ATCGGTGTATGCCGCCTGAACCCGAAGGGCTTCCACGCCCGGGACGGGATCGGAAACGTCTGCGCGGAGGTCGTATCGGGTCTGCTCCAGGTCGATGCGGACATCTTCTTCCGCTTCCTCTTCCTCTTCCTCTTCCGAGTGGCCTTCTTCCTCACCCTCCTCGTGGTGGTGCCCGTGCGCGCCAGCCGGGATGCCGTACTCATTCTCCAGCCGACTCACCGACCCACCCACGAAGCCCCAGTCCCTCACCCACGACAGGCCGAAGGTTCCCGCAGTTGCTTCGGCGTCGGTATTGGCAATCGCACCGGAATCACCCTCGCCGTCGATATCCGCAGTACCCGGAATCTCGACCTCGTCGTTCTCACGGGCAAAGCCGTCAAGGTGGACTGCGAGCGAACCGGTTCCCGTCTCGAAACGCCCGGCTGTCACGCGTGCATCCGCATTGCTGGCGCGGCGATGCTCGATCGCGCCCTCAGGCGACTCCGGCACTTCTTTGGGAATCCGCGAGTCGATCACGTTGACCACGCCGCCAATGGCGCCACTGCCGAACAGCAGGGTGGATGGCCCGCGCAACACTTCGACGCGGTCAGCGAGCACGGGTTCTATGCCGTTGGCGTGGTCCTGACTGGTGTTGGAGGCGTCAGCCACCGGCATGTTGTTGGCGAGCACCATCACTCGCGGCGCGCCCTGGCCGCGAATGACGGGTTGACCGACGCCGGGGCCGAAGGACGCGTAGGTGACGCCCACCTCCTCCTGGAGTGTCTGGCCAAGCGTTGCACGCAGTTTGCGCTGGAGCTCGGCGTCGGTGATGACGTTGACCGGAAGCACGGTCTCTGCCTCGCCCCGGTGCAAGGGCGAGGACACGATGATTTCTTCTATGGCTGACTCACCCGAACGGGCGGGGGAGGACACCAGGAGCGAAATGGCGGCTGCCAGAGCGAGTCTGGAGTGGGAATACATGGACATACAGGATCTCCGTAAGGCTTGAGCTTGCGCGCACCAGACGGGGCGCGCGGTAACGAAGCCACGCGACAGGAGTCGCGCGGGCTCGGACGTCAAACGGAGGAGATCTGTGGCGGAGCGCGAATGGCAGGCTGAAGGAAGTCAGGTCCGGCGAAGACCTGTGTCGACGCCGGCGATTCAAGAGGGGTAGACCTGAAACCTGGGGGCAGGACGGGCGGAACCGAGTCGACTGCGGCCGCGTGGCCCGGGGAGCCGCAGAGCACGCACTCCGCCGCGGATCGCGGTGCATCGGGCGCATGCAGGTGCACCGCCCCGACCAGCAACCACCCCAGCAGCGCTGCCAGGGCGAGAATGCGGATGGGCCGACACGTCATGCCTGAGACTCCAAGGGAGCTTGCCCTCAAAATTCCTCCCACTCGTCATCCTGCGCGGGCGAGGCTTTGACCTGCGGAGGCCGCTGGGCCGGTGCAGCGCGGGGTGGTGCCACTGCGGCACGCGCAAGCGGACGCTGCGCTGGCCGTGCCACGGGGCGGGGAAGCGGAGCAGACGCGCGCTGCGGTGCGGCGAGTTGGGCTCCGCCGTCGCGAACCCTGAACTTGCTCACCATGCCGTCGAGTTCGCGGGCCATCTCTTCCAGCGACTTCGCCGCCGCAGTGGATTGCTCCACCAGCGCCGCGTTCTGCTGGGTCATCTCGTCCATCTGGCTCACCGCCTGGTTGACCTGCACGATGCCGTCGGACTGTTCCTTCGAGGCAGCAGCGATCTCGTTGATCATGGTGGCGACGTTTGTCACCGCGCTGAAGATCTCGGAGAGGCTGTCGCCGGTGCGGTTCACGAGTTCCGCGCCCTGATCGACCTTGGCCGTGGAATCGCGGATGAGGTCCTTGATCTCTTTGGCTGCAGTCGCGCTGCGCTGCGCGAGGTTGCGCACCTCGGTGGCGACCACGGCAAAGCCGCGGCCCTGTTCGCCCGCGCGGGCTGCCTCTACCGCCGCGTTCAGCGCGAGCAGGTTGGTCTGGAAGGCGATCTCGTCGATGACGCCGATGATGTCGGCCATGCGCTTCGAAGAAGCATTGATGGCCGTCATGGCCTCTACGGTCTGGGCCGACACGTCACGCCCGTGCGTAGCGCGCTGGCGCGCCTCGCTCACCAGCATGTTCGCCTGGCGGGCATTGTCAGCGTTCTGCTGCACCGTGGTGGTCATCTCGTCCATGCTGGCCGCGGTTTCCTCGAGGCTGGCGGCCTGCTGCTCGGTGCGGGAGGAGAGATCGATGTTCCCGCTTGCGATCTCGGAACTGGAGCGGGTGAGCTCCGAGGTGCTGCCACGCACGTTGCTGACAAGTGTGTTCAGGTTGCCGGTCATGGTGCGCAAAGCGCTCATCAGTTTGCCGACCTCATCGTTGGACTGGACCTGGATCTCCTCGGTTAGGTCACCCGCCGCGATGCGCTCGCAAATGCCTGCGGCATTCGCCAGCGGCTCGACGAACAACGTCCTGGACAGGCGGTTGACGAACCAAAGGGCAAGCAACAAGAGCGGTATGACCACAGCGGCACCCGTCAGCACGTTGTTGCGAACGAGGACGTCCGCCTCGTCAAGCGGCTTGATCACCTCGAAGGCGCCGTGCAGATCGCCGATCTGCTTGCCGTCCATGGGAAAGCCCGTGATGTCCTTGCCGTCATCGCGACCCCACACCTCCGCCGAGGTACGCGGATCGCCGTGGCAATTCATGCACACCTTCTCGAGGCGCACCGGGCGGAAGTAGCGGATCGCATTCTTCTCTTCGTCGATGAGGTAATGCTCGGCGGCGTCCGGGTTCCGGTCGAAGAATGTGAGCGCTTCGGATTCGATGGCATCCGGCTCGTTGGCCGGATTGCGAGCACCCTCGCGCGGGGTGCGGAACTCGAACCCTCCGTCCGTTGCCTTGGCCTTGGCGGACTCCCACGCGGCAACCACGGGAATGGTGGCGAGCATTTTCTGTTTGCGCAGCGCGGGATCCGTCTCGGAGTCGCTGATGCGGCGGATCTCCGTGGTGGAGAACAGGCCGAGGTCCCACTTGTTCGCCATGTTCTCCCGAACGGACTCGGACATGACGACGAGGTTGCGGGCCGCAGCCACCTGCGCGTTCACGATCGCTCTTCGTTCACTCACGACGTAGAGCGCGAACAGCACAATCACGATGGCGACCATCACGAGGGCGACCCACAGGCGGAAACCCACTTTGCGAATAACTTCTCCCATCGCTACTCCCCCACAGTTCTTGTGTGATTCCAGGCTTTCCCTGAGAAAACGCCTTCGGGTGCGTCTTGACCCGCATTATGCGCACACAGCCCGCGATGTCCACCGATCCGGGTGATTCGCGGCAGCCTCTCTCTGCCCTATGCTGTGGCCACCCGCCCCCCCGGA
>JBILEG010000433.1:0-3366 GCA_044352225.1 Pseudomonadales bacterium
CAGTGGTTGCCCGCTCCCGCTACATCCAGGCCCTGCTGCCGGAGTGGATCAAGCCCTCGCCGCGTGAACTGAACCCGCACGTGCACGGCAGTTCCACTGCATGGGTGGTCAAGCAGCCGAAGGGCGTGATCGGGAATATCGCGCCGTGGAATTTCCCGATCGAATGCGCGCTGATCATGGTGGCCGACATGCTGGCCGCGGGTAACCGCGTGATCGTGAAAACCTCGGAGCTCGCGCCGCGCACGGCGGAGGTCGTGCGCAAGGCGATCGCCGCGCACTTCCCTGAGGATCTCGTGGCGGTGGTGTGTGGCGGGGTCGAACTCGCGCAGTATTTTGCCTCGCTGCCCTGGGCGCACCTCACCTACACCGGCAGCACGCGGGTGGGGCGCCTGGTGATGCAGGCAGCAGCGAACAACCTCACGCCGGTGACGCTCGAGATGGGCGGCAAGAACCCGACGGTGTTCGCTGAGGATGGCCTCGAGGACGGGCTGATCGAGCGCTTCCTGTTCTGCCGCGTCTTCAAGGGCGGGCAGGTCTGCACCTCCCCTGATTACGCGCTGGTCCCCGAGCATCGTCTGGAAGAGTGGCTGCAGAAAGCGCAAGACATCTGGACCCGCATGTACCCGCGCTACATCGGCCACCCGGAAGCCACGGGCGCGATCAACGACGCCCACTACCGCCGTGTGCTCGGCATGGTGCAGGAGGCGGAAGCCGCAGGCGTGCGCGTGATCTCCCTGAACGGCGACAAGCCCGATCCCGCTTTACGCCAGATCCCCATGTATGCCGTGGTGCAGCCGCCGGAGCACCTTGCCTGCGCGCAGGAGGAAATCTTCGGACCGGTGACGGCAGTCTTCACCTACCGCTCCATGGACGAGGTCTTTGATCGCATCAACGGCGGCCCTACGCCCCTCGCGGCCTATCTCGTCACCCGCGACGACGCGCTTGCCGCACGGTTCACCGAGCAGGTCCTGAGCGGCGGCACGGGCATCAACGTCTTCGGCTTCCAGGCGGCGGACGCCACGCTGCCCTTCGGCGGCGTGGGCCCGAGCGGCATCGGTTGCCACTCCGGATATGAAGGCTTCCTCAACTACTCGCACCAGAAATCCGTCTTCAAGTGCGAGGACGACAACGTGCTGATGATGGCCATCAAGCCGCCGTTCGGCGACCTGAGCCAGGCTTTCGCAGATGCCGTGCTGACGGCTGCGAACTGAACACCACACAACGACCCCAGGAGACCCTGAGATGCACACTTCCCCACGCTTTCCGCTGAAGTCCCTCGCCTTCCACGTCGCGGCAGCAAGCATCGCCTGCGCAAGCCTCGTGCCGGCCGCTGCCGTGGCGCAGGAGGGTGGCTCGATGCTCGAGGAGATCGTTGTCACCGCCCAGAAACGCGAGGAATCGCTGCAGGATGTCGCGATCTCCGTGGCGGCTTTCAGCGGCCGGCAGATGGCTGAACTCGGGCTCACGCATGCCACTGATCTGGTGAAGCAGGTGCCGGGCCTCAAGGTCTCGGGCGCCGGTGGAGGCACGGTTTCTGCGTTCAGCATTCGAGGCGTGACGCAGAACGATTTCGCCTCGGGCCAGGAGTCCCCTGTCGCGGTGTACGTCGACGAGGCCTACATCAGCCAGAGTTATGTCACCAGCTTCAGTCTCTTCGATCTGGAGCGTGCCGAGGTGCTTCGCGGCCCGCAGGGCACGCTCTTCGGGCGTAATGCCACCGGTGGCCTGCTGCAGTTCGTGAGCCGCAAGCCCACGCAGGAAGCCGAGGGATTCGTTGATCTGCAACTGGGTGAGCAGGGGCGCCAGCGCGCCGAAGCAGCCATCGGTGGCGCGCTCGGCGACGCCGTATCGGGCCGCCTTGCGGCAGTGCGCGAGAAAGACGATGGTCTGATGGAGAACGACATCGGCCCCGACATCAACGAGACCGACAACTACGCCCTGCGCGGGCAGCTCCTGATCGAGGCCTCGCCCGATGTCGATGTCTTGCTGAAGGCGCAGTACGGCAAGGAGGACGGCACGCGCGGCGGCTATGCGCACAACGTGGGTTTGGCCGGCGAGTTCTCGGATGATCCCGCCGCCACGGATTTCTTCGGCTACCGCGACGCCGACGGCGACCCCTTCACCGGGTCCCAGGATTTCGACGCCTACTATTCAGCCGAGGTCACGGACCTGCTGGCCCGCGTCGATTGGGTACTGGGCGACTTCACCGTGACCTCGGTCAGCAACTATCAGGACATAGAGCACGGCTACGGCGAAGACGCCGATGTCTCGCCGAACGACATCTACAACTACGAGGCCGCCAACGAGGTCTCGCAGTTCTCGCAGGAATTCCGGATGTCCTGGGACGGTGAGTCCACGCGTAACGTGATCGGTGCCTATTACCTCTCGATCGACGGCCAGCACGACACGCGACAGACGGGCGACGCCTTCTTCGGCACCGGCGTGGGTTACCCCGCCGGGACCGCCGAACTCACCCTGACAGATCAGGAAACCACGACCTGGGCGATCTTCGGCCAGACCGACATCGACCTTGCCGAGCTCTGGACCCTGACGCTCGGCGGCCGCATCAACCGCGATTCCAAGGACTTCGACTTCTTCTCGACGGATATCTACTTCCTGCAGGGCGGCGACTTCGGCTATCAGGACTCTTTCTCCGATACCGACTGGTCGGCCAAGGCGCAACTGAACTACCGCCCCATGGAGGGATGGCTGCTTTACGCGGGCGTCAGCCGTGGCATCAAATCGGGCGGCTTCAACCAGCCACTTTTCCCGATCGTGGCCCAGGATTTTCCATACGAGGGCGAGACACTGCTCTCCTTCGAACTCGGAATGAAAGCTGATCTGACCGACACGGTTCGCCTGAACGCCTCGGCCTTCTACTACGACTACAGCGACTATCAGGCCTATTCCTTCGACGGCTTCGCGACCTTCCTTTTCAACGCCGATGCCGAGACGCTCGGCGCGGAGTTCGAACTGGTTGCCAACCCGGTGGAGGGCCTCGACATCATGCTCGGCGTGGCCTGGCTTGACGCTGAAGCCACCGATGTACCCACAACGATTTCCGCCACCGGCAAGGAGACACCCGCGCTGTCGCCGGATCTCAGCTTCAACGGCCTGATCCGTTACGAATGGCCCGCACTCGGCGGCAGCCTTCACGTGCAACTCGACTATGCCTGGCAGGACGACCAGAACTTCAACCTGATCTACACGCCCGTTGTGGAAGAGAAGGCCTACGGGGTGTCTAACCTGCGTCTCGGTTACTCCAGCCCGGACGACACCTGGTCGGCTGCGGTCTGGGTGCAGAACCTGGGCGACGAGGAATATCGCACCTACGGCTTTGACACGACGGGCTATTTCGGTTCCACC
>JBILEG010000435.1:0-3364 GCA_044352225.1 Pseudomonadales bacterium
CGAAGCCTGGATCAGAGCTCACACCTCCATTCCAGCCTGAGACACCTCGTTCAGTCGGGAAGAAGCTTCCCGGGGTTCATGATCCCGTCGGGGTCGAAAATCGCTTTCATGGCCCGCAAGGCCGAGATCTCCGCCTTGCTCCGCGTGTAATGCAGGTAGTCACGCTTGAGCAGGCCTATGCCGTGCTCTGCCGACACACTTCCGCTGAACTCCCCGAGCAGTGCAGCAATGCCCTTGGCCAGAGGGGAGCAGCGCTCGGCGAAGGCCTCTGCAGAGAGATCTTCGGGTTTGAGGATGTTCAGATGGATGTTGCCGTCACCAATGTGACCGTACCAGACCAGTTCCAGGTCGCTGTCGCCTGCCGCGACCAGTGCTGAAACCCTTTCCATGAAGGCATCGAGGCGGCCCACTCTGACACTTATATCGTTTTTCCAGGGTTTCCATGCAGACAGCGTGTCGGAAATGCTTTCCCGAAGTCTCCAGATGGCGCGGGACTGAGCCTCGGATGCGGCCAGCACGGCATCGACGAGTTCTCCGCGCTCCAGCCCCTCCTCGAAGATCGCGAGTGCCCGCGCTTCGTCTTGCTCTCCTGCAGATTCGTATTCCACCAAGGCGTAAAACGGAGCAGTCTGAACCGGGGAGGCTGTCCCTTGTCGCGCCAGTACTTTCTCAAGTGCGTTGTTAGAAAAGAACTCGAACGCATTGATTTTGATTGTATTCGAGAATTCACTTAAAAGCCGGAGGATGGCCGGAAACCCTCCGACACCGAAGAGCATTACCTGAGGTGGCGGTGGTGCGGGAAGCAACTGGACAGTCGCCTCCGTGACGATACCGAATATACCTTCCGACCCGATGAACAAGTGCCGGAAGTCGGGGCCGGTGTTGTTCTTGGCCAGTCCGTGGTTCAGACGCAGGACCTCTCCACGGCCATCTACCACGACCAGCCCGCTGATCTGGTTGCGGGTCATGCCGTAACGGATCACTCGGATGCCTCCGGCATTGGTCGCGATATTGCCCCCTATCTGACTCGAACCGGAAGAGGCGAAATCCACGGGGTAGAACCAGTCGCGCTCCCGTGCGATCTCCTGCAGGCGCGCGGTGATCATTCCTGCCTGCACGGTCACGGAACGGTCCACTGCGTCCACTGAAAGCAGGCTGTTCATGCGGTCGAGTGCCACCACCAGCTCGCCAGAGCAGGCAACAGCCCCGCCGCACAAACCGGTTCGCCCCCCGGAGGGTACGAGGGACAGCCGGAACTCACGCGCGATGCGGACGATCTCCTGCACTTCCTCTGTCGTCTCAGGCAGTGCAACGGCAACGGGGTTTGGCGCCCAGCCGGGGCTGCGATCGGCGCCGAAGCGCGTCAGGGACTCCGGGTCCCTCAGCAGGCGCTGCTCGCCCAGAAGCGCACGCAGACGCAGCAGTGCCGGGGAGTACAGAAGCTCGGGCGTTCCATCCGTCGGGGCCGAAATAACCTCACTCATATTGTTCAATTAATCCTTCAAAACATTGTTTTAAATTTATTTATTGATGATATCGAAATCGGCCAGAGAGAGACGGCGCAGTTGCCGACGGAATCGCATGGCGCTCCAGGGATACAGCGTGGAGATACGCCCGTCATCGCGTCGGTACCAGGTCTTGCAACCGCTGGCCCACACCGTCTGCTGCAAGGCTGCCTGCAACTCTGAGTTGTAAGCGGCGCATGCCGGCTCCTTTACCTGCATCAACGCTTGGCGCCCGGCCGTCCGGATACAACGCAGGATGAACCCAACCTCCTGTTCGATCATGAAAACAATGGAGGTGGTTCCCACCCCGGTGTTCGGGCCCGTCACCAGGTACAGGTTCGGCATCCCCGGTACACAGCAGCCGTTATAGGCCGTGGGCAGATCGGCCCACTGGGCGGCAAGCGAGCGCCCGCCAGGCCCCTTGATGTCGACGCCGAGCATGTGGCCTTCCAGATCGAAGCCTGTGGCGTAGACGATCAGGTCTGCCTCGTGGAGGCGTCCGTCGCGCGTACGGATGCCCGTCTCCTCCACGCTGCTGATCCCCTCCGTCACCAGCTCCACGTTGGGGCGGTTAAGACTCGCAAAGAAATCGTCAGAAATCAGGATGCGTTTGCAGCCCATTTCGTAATCTGGCGTCAGCTTGGGGTGCAGGGCACTGTCGGCGACCTGCCGCCGCATGAACGAGAGCATCATCCGGCGCGCCTTGGAGCGGAGCCCGGATTCAGCACGCGTGATCGGATAGAGCAACAAATCCATCCGCAGGAATATCCCCAGCCGGTAGAGCCGGAGCGCACCCGGAAGGTACCGGAAGATCCGCTTCTGCCACTCCGGATACGCCTTGTCCTCCCTCGGGAGTATGTAGTTCGGGGTTCGCTGGAAAAGCGTGGCCTGCGCCACCCGCGGTGCGATAGCCGGCAGGATCTGGATGGCACTAGCTGCGCTGCCGACGATCGCCACACGCAACCCATTGAGATTGAAACCTTTTTTCCAGCTGGCCGAGTGCATCCAGCGACCGGCAAAGGTCTCTATGCCGGGAATGTCCGGCAGCTTGGGCAGGTGCAGTCCGCCATTGCCGAGGATGATGTGCCGGGCATCGCGCTGCTCTCCATCCTTGAAATGCGCGCGCCACACTCCCTGCTCGTCCTGGAACTCGAGCCGGACGAGTTCCCGTCGGTGCCGCAAGTGACGACGCAGGCCGAAACGGTCCACGCAGCGCTCGAGATAGGCCTGGATTTCAGGGCGAGGCGAGTACTTGCGGGACCAGTCAGGGTTTGGCGCAAAGGAAAAACAGTACAGGTGCGAGGCCACATCACAGGCGGCGCCCGGGTAGGTGTTCTCCCACCAGGTTCCGCCGATACCACCGCTTTTCTCCACGATAAGGAAGTCGGTGATGCCGGCATCCAGGAGTTTCTTGCCGGCACAGATGCCAGCGAAGCCCGCTCCCACCACCAGAACGTCCAGAACCCTTCCGCCATCTGACATCGCTACATCCCCTTGTCCGGGCGGGATGGTATCCCGTCATTGCACGGCTTGCCTCGCCGTAATGCCTCCCTGGCCCCCCTGTGGGTATAGTCCCTTAAAAGCCCGGAGCGCAATGCCCATGGAAAGAAGAGGATTCCTGCTCGCGACCACCGCACTTGGGGGAGTCGCTGCCGCGGCCTCGCCCGTGTTGTCGGCCAACCCTGCTCCGCCACCTGCGCTCAGCAGGGCGGCGCTAGAGTCCTTGCTGGCCGCATGCGATGAATTGCAGAAACAGTATCTGGATGTGCCGTGGCGCATACAAAGCCCGGACGATATCGCCGAGGGAGAGCGGTTACTGCTCCACATCCTGAACGCGGGGATCAATTTCTGGTTGGAGG
>JBILEG010000436.1:0-3352 GCA_044352225.1 Pseudomonadales bacterium
ACCCTCGACGCGCTCCACCACCACGCGCCCGTACCAGGAGCGATCGAAGATCGTGGCGTGGCCGTGGCGCGGCAGGTGCCGCCAGAAGCGCCAGAGGTAAGGCTGGGCGCGTTCCTCGTCGGAGGGGGCGGCAATCGGGACCACGCGGTAGAAGCGTGCATCCAGCGCGCGCGTGATGCGCCGGATGGTACTGCCCTTGCCGGCGGCGTCCATGCCCTCGAACACACAGACCAGCGAGCGGTCGCGGATGCGCTTCTCGCGCGTGAGCATGGCCACGCGCGCCTGTGCCTTCTCGAGTTGTGTTTCGTAGCGCGCGGGAGACAGGCGCTTGCCGTGGTCGAGTGTGTTCAGAAGGTCTCGCCCGTCCAGCGAGGGCACCGGCGGCGGCGCCGCAGGCGAGAGCGCGGGCGCGGGGCCATCCAGACGCCGGCGCATCGTATCGAGCAGCAGGTTGCCGGCAGTGAGTGCGCGGTAACGCGCATCGGAGCCGTCGATCACGTGCCAGGGCGCCTCACCTGTGCTCGTTTCACGCAGGGTCTCGGCAGAGACACGGGCGTAACGGTCGTAGTTGCGGGAGCGCTGCCAGTCACGCGGCGTGACGCGCCAGGCAGTGAGCGGATCAGAGCCGAGTTTCTTCAGGCGCTTGTGCTGCGCGTCTTTGGAGAGATGGAACCACAGCTTCAGCAGCAGCACGCCTTCTGCCACCAGCATCCGCTCGAAGTGGCGGATCCGCTCCAGGTCCTCGGCAAATGCGCTTTTCTTGCTGCGCCCCTCGGCGCGATCGACGATAGGGCGCGTGTACCACGAACCGAAGAACATCCCGACGTTGCCCTTTCGCGGCAGCGATCGCCAGAAGGGCCACATGAGCGGACGCCCGCTGTCGGCGCCATCACCCGCCTCGAAGGCCTCGGTGCGGATATGGCGCGGGTCCATCCATTCGTTGAAGAGGTTGACGGTCTCTCCCTTGCCAGCGCCATCGACACCGCCCACGAGAATGAGTACGGGAAAATCGGGTTTTTGCAGCAGGCGGAACTGCGCGTCCAACAGCGCCTCGCGGAGTTTGGGTTCTTCGCGCTTGTAGCGGGCCTTGGGGATGCTGTGGCCGATTTCGGCGGATTCGAACACGGCAAGGCCCTCTGCGCGGTTGAACCTGCACGCTACTGCGGCACCTGCGGCGCCGCAAGGCGGCCTGGCCGCCCTGCTTGCGTGCGCCCAGATTTCAGGCGCTTGAGCGCATCCTGGCGAGCAGCGCGAGCACCACGGCCACCGTGCCCAACTCGAACCCCACACCGATCGAGGTGTAGGAGGACCACTCGGAGGCGAGCAGTGCAGCCACCAGCCGCGCGCTACCGATGCCGGCACACAGCACCCCGTAAGTGACCAGCACGTTGCGCGTGTTCTCCGGGCGCAGCGCACCAGCGAGCAAGAGCACGCCCACCGCGGACTGGAAGCCGCCGTAGGTGGCCTGGATATCGACCAATCCGGGCGTGCCCGCGATGGCTGCAACGCCCACGGACTCCTGCAGGAAACCCGGATTGACGAAACACCACACCCCGTAAGCGGCCCACATCAGGCCCATCACCCCCAGGAAGACACGCGCTGCCATCACAGGCTCCTCAGATGAACTCGACTTCGATGCCGTGCTGCTGGTGGCTGCAGAGATTCACCAGCATCTTGCCCGTGTTGGTGCCCTCGAAGAGCCCGATCATCGCGTCAGCGGCGCTCTCGATGCCCTCGAAGACGGTGGAGCGGGAATTGAGCCTGCCCTCGTGGTACCACTGCATCATCGGCACGAAGGCCTCCTGACGACGGTGCATGAAGTCGCTCACGATGAAACCCTTGATGCTGAGGCGCTTGCCGACAACCATCAGAAGGTTGCGGATGCCCACCCCCTCGCCCACCTCGTTGTACTGGGAAATCATTCCGCAGGCCGCAATGCGGCCGTTCACTTTAAGGCACTCGAGCGCCGCCTCGAGATGCTCGCCGCCCACGTTGTCGAAGTAGACATCGATGCCGCCGGGAGCCGCCCTGTGCAGCGCAGCGCTCAGGTCTTCGACGCCGCGGTAGTTGATGACCTCATCGGCGCCCATTTCGGCACGCAGCCATTCGGCCTTGTCGTCGCTGCCGCAGGAGGCGATCACACGGCAGCCGTGGATCTTCGCCAACTGGATGGCCACGGAGCCCACGGCGCCGGCGCCGCCCGAGATGAACACCGTCTCGCCATTCTGCAGGCCAGCGACATCGAAGAGCCCGAAATAGGCGGTAAGTCCCGGCATGCCCAGAAGCCCGAGGTAGAGATCGGCCGGAGCGCCCGTGGGCGGGAGCTTGGTCATGCCGCCGTCACCGAGCGCGTACTCCCGCCAACCACGCATGTGCAGCACCATGTCGCCGGGCTTGAAGTCGGGGTGGTGCGAGCGCAGCACCTCGCCGATCGCACCGCCCTCCAGAGGGCTGTCGAGCTGGAACGGGGGCACGTAACTCTCTCGATCGTACATGCGCCCGCGCATGTAGGGATCGACCGACATCCAGACGTTGCGGATCAGGAATTCGCCGGGGCCCGGTTCGGCCACTTCGACAGTGACGATGCCGAAATTGTCCTTGCGCGGCACGCCATGCGGGCGCGACTTCAAGTGGATTTCCCTGCTGGCGACCATGCGCTTGCTCCTGCACTGGGATGGTGTGCTGATCCGCATGCCTGAAGGCAGGCAGGCCATGGCATTCTAACCACCTCGGCAAGTGGAGCGACCGGAACATGCGGACAAAAAAGATGACAGGCAGCGCATGGCTGCTTGCAGCCGCGTTGGCGATCAGTGCTGGCGCAACTGCAGCCGACTGGAAAGTGGATCATCTGGTACCCGGCGGCCCCTTCAAAGGCATCCACGGCCTCGGCGTGGGGCCCGACGGCCTGATCTACGTCGGCAGCGTGATCGGCCAGGCCCTGCACACGGTGGACCCGCGCACCGGTGCCACCGCCGTCTTCGTGCCTCCCACCGCGGGACTCGCCGATGATGTGGAGTTCGGCCCCGACGGCACGATCTTCTGGACGGGCTTCGCCAATGGCACGCTGAACGCACGCAGCCCTGGCAGCGGCACACGCGTGATCGCGAGCGGCCTGCCGGGTCTCAACTCGCTCGCCATGGACGCCAAAGGGCGGCTCTTCGCCACGCAGGTCTTCGCCGGCGATGCGCTCTGGGAAATGGACCCCACGGGCGAGAAACCACCGCGTCTTGTGATGAAAGACATGGGCGGGCTGAACGGATTCGACTTCGGCCCCGACGGCAGGCTCTGCGGGCCCTTGTGGTTCAAGCAACAGGTGGTCTGCATCGATGTCGACGCCGCCCGCCTTGAGGTG
>JBILEG010000437.1:0-3350 GCA_044352225.1 Pseudomonadales bacterium
ACCCACGGCCCAGCGCGGACGCGGGCGCGCGGAAAACCACCACAGGATCGCGAACAGCAGCACGCCCTCGAGAAACGCCTGGTAGAGCTGCGAGGGGTGCCGCGCCAGCGCCAGCGGATCACGCGGGAACACCATGCCCCAGGGAAGATCGGTTGCCCGCCCCCACAACTCCTGCCCGATGAAATTGCCGATGCGGCCGAAGCCGAGCCCGAGCGGCACGATGGGCGCCACGAAATCCAGCACCGCTCCCAGCGGTTGGCCGCGCGAACGCGCAAACCACCACATGGCGATCATCACGCCCACCAGGCCACCGTGAAAGGACATGCCGCCCTCCCAGATGCGCAGCATCCAGAGCGGATCCTCGGCCGCATGACCGGAGCCATAGAGCAGCACATAACCCAGACGCCCGCCGAGCACCACGCCCAGCGCGCCGTTGAAAATCAGGTCTTCGAGTTGATCGGGTTTGACCGGGGAATCCGCCCGTTTGGCGCGCCCGCTCGCCAGCCACCACGCGGCCGCGAAGGCGCAGAGGTACATCAGGCCGTACCAATGCACCTTGAGCGGTCCGAGGTGGATCGCCACGGGGTCGAAGTCGGGGTGGTGAAGCATTCAGGGGCTCCGGCCGGGGAGGCGAGAGCCTAGCACGTGAGGAGGCTTCGATGACTTGCCGCGGACCGTGACATTCCCGCTCGGGAAATTTACTCTCTCCGCAGAACGCCGTCCCGGAAAACTTCCCGATCGGGACATCGAGGACCCATGCGCCCCATCCGCTCACCCCGCCAACTCGGCAGCGCCCTCCGGACTGCACGCAGGCAGCTCCGGCTGACGCAAGCGCAATTGGCACTGGCCGCGGGTGTGGGCGTGCGCTTCATCGTCGACCTGGAGGCGGGAAAGCCCACCCTGCGCCTGCAGGAAACGCTGCGGGTCATCGACGCGCTCGGCGGGGAGCTGCAGCTCAGCGGTATGCCTGCGGCGGGTTCGGCCGATGCAGAGGATGCGATCGATGCGGGATGAACTGGGGGTATGGCTGTTCGCCGACAGGATCGGCACGCTCGCCATGCAGGCAGGTCGCCTCGGATTTACCTATGCGCCCGACTGGCTCGCTCGGCCGGACGCATCAGCGCTCTCCACCTCGCTGCCGCTCCGCGCAGAAGCCTACGACGACCACGGCGCGCGGCCCTTTTTCGCCGGGCTCTTGCCCGAGGGGCGGCTGAGGCAACTGCTGGCGCGCCAACTCGGGATCTCCCGCCAGAACGATTTCGCGCTGCTGGAACTGATTGGCGGCGAATGTGCCGGGGCCGTGAGCCTGCTGCCCGAGGGGCACGCGCCGAACCGTTCCGGCAAGGCGGACGAGGTGAGATGGCTCGACGACGAGGAGGTGCTGCGGATCCTGGCGGAGCTCCCGCTGCGGCCCATGCTGGCCGGGGACGACGGCCTGCGGCTCTCGCTGGCCGGGGCGCAGGACAAATTGCCGGTTGTCTTCGATGGCACGCGCATCGGCCTGCCGCTGCTTGGCACGCCGAGTTCGCACATCCTGAAGCCCGCCATTCGCGGCATCGATGACAGCGTGACGAACGAGGCCTTTTGCCTGGCCGTGGCCCGAGCAGCACGCCTCGGAGCCGTTGGTGCCAACGTTCGGAGCGTGTCCGGAACGGCCTTCCTGATGGTGGAGCGCTACGACCGTTTTCTGGATGCGCAAGGCCGACGTCAACGGATCCATCAGGAGGACTTCTGCCAGGCACTGGGCGTAGTGCCCGAGGCGAAATACCAGAACGAAGGCGGGCCTGATCTGGCGCAGAGCTTCGAGCTGTTGCGGCGCGTCACACGCCCGAGCGCACCGCAGGTGCTGCGCCTGCTCGATTGCACGCTCTTCAACGCACTGATCGGGAACCACGACGCCCACGCCAAGAATTTCTCCCTGCTCTACACGGGGGGCAGTTGTGTACTGGCGCCCTGCTACGACCTGTTGTGCACGGCGGTCTATCCCTCGCTGACGCCGAAGATGGCGATGAAAATCGGGGGGCGGTACAAGTTCAGCGAGGTGCAGTCGCGGCACTGGATGCAGTTCGCGGAACAGGCAGGGCTGGCAAAGGCGCAGATGAGGCGCCGTGCACTGGAGTTCGCGGGATCGCTGCCTTCGATTGCACGAGAGGTGCAAGCCGGCCCGGACAGGAGCTACGCGGGAAACGCGCTTGTGGAGAGGATCGTCGACGTTATCGAGCGCCGGTGTGCACTGACGATGAAGAGGCTTTCGCCGGTCGGGGAGATGGTGTGATCGTCGAGCCAAGGGTCGATCAGGCCGCGACCTCAGGGCCTTTGTGTATCAGTTCCGCTAGGGAAACTTACTCTCTGGTTTACGATTCATCTGGAAGAATGCCCAGATCGGAGCATTGAACAGCGATGAGCCTGATTCGTTCAGGTTAAAGAATCGGAAGTGAGATCAGTGCACCGCCAATAGCGCTCTCCCCAGACTAGGCTGAGGAGAGCGATACAAACGAATTCGTCTACATAAGCCGCCAACGCATGTAACATTCGAATCGTTGTTTTTCGTCTAGATAGCTTCAGTTGATCTTTTTTACGGTAAAGGAGTCGACGGCCACTAAGAGGTCGTGGAGCGTCGGGGCAGTGCCCCTAACCTGCGAGAATCCTGCGTACATACGGCTGCCAACGTCCGAGAGGGGATAGGCAAACGTATGTGAGATGAGTTTCTGGGTGCCATCATCGGACCAGACTGAGACATCTATCGTTCGGTCTGTTTTGTCAGTGATCCGAACTCGATACCAAGTGTCATTTGTGAATTGAAAAGACTCGGTATTGCCCGCTAGGCACAAGCAATATGGAAAGTTCTGCGACGAGTTTATTTCTTGCAGACCAGTCCATGTGGCGATTCGTATGCTGCCGTCATTCCCAATAGCGTTCATGCCGATAGATACGAATTTGGATGAATCTACCGCATTTACAACCCAAAGCTGAAATAGACCGTCAAAAGCAGTTCCCCCCTGTTGAAGCGTATTGATCCTAGCCTCAACTTCTACACCGGGCAGTATTGGTACTGAAGAGTAATATCCATACCGGGTGTATTGCGGGACATTCCTTGGATTTAAAAGCATCACTCTTTCGTTCGTACCTGAAACGATTCCGAAAAAAGTAGCTGGTTTTCCTCTGTTAACATAAAAACCATCATTAGGCATTCTTGCTGAAGTCGAAAGCCAGTCGCCGTTGTTGAACGACTCTGAGATAACCTGAGAAGCAGCCCCTTTTCTGACAAGGAGCTGGCCCCAGGACGCAGAAGACGAAAAAATTAATGCGGCGAGAAGCATGATTCTTAAGAGCATAAAGCTTCCTCTTGA
>JBILEG010000438.1:0-3338 GCA_044352225.1 Pseudomonadales bacterium
GGCAAGACCGATCGCCAGTGCGCCCATCGGACCCACCCAGCCGCAAGCCGGGGTGATGGCGACGAGGCCCGCGACCGCACCCGAGGCGCCGCCCAGCATGGTGGGCGTGCCACGGAGCAGCCACTCAGCAAAGCTCCATGCCAACGTCGCGGTAGCCGTCGCGAGGATCGTGTTGACGAAGACCTGACCAGCAAGGCCGTTCGCCTCGAGGTTGGAGCCCACGTTGAACCCGAACCAGCCGACCCAGAGGAGGGAGGCACCGATCATGACGAGCGGCAGGTTGTGCGGCGCCATCGCCGAGGAGCCGTAGCCGAGACGCTTGCCCACCAGAAGGCAGCCGACCAGACCTGCAATACCCGCATTGATGTGCACCACGGTGCCGCCCGCGAAGTCCAGTGCGCCCAGGGCGAACAGGTAGCCGGCGTGCGAAGTGGCTGCAGCAGCGGTCTCGGCGTCGGTGTAGGCGTCGGGGCCGTCCCAGAACCAGACCATGTGCGCAATTGGCAGGTAGGCGAGTACGAGCCAGAAGGTCACGAACAACAGGATCGCGCTGAACTTCATCCGCTCGGCAAAGGCACCGACGATGAGGCAGGGCGTGATCGCGGCGAAGGTGCCCTGGAAGGCCACGTAGACGTACTCGGGGATGTAGACGCCCTTCGAGAAGGTCGCCGCCAGCGTTCCCGCGTTCACGCCGTTCAGGAACATCTTGTCGAGGCTGCCGAAGAAGGCGTTGCCGGTGGTGAAGGCCAGGCTGTAGCCGAAGACCACCCACAGCACGGTCACGAGGCAGAAGACCATGAAGACCTGCATCAGCACCGACAGCACGTTCTTCGAGCGGACCATGCCGCCGTAGAAGAGCGCGAGGCCGGGAATCGTCATGAGGATGACCAGCACGGTGGAGATCATCATCCAGGAGGTGTCGCCCTTGTCGGGCACGGGCGCATCACCGAAGGCAAGCGCCGGCGCAAGCGCGAGCAACAACGCGCCCGCCGTGCGGAGAAATGTACTGTTCATGGGATCGCTCCGGGTGGTGCCGGTGGATGGGAAGGTGTGCTCGCTCATACCGCCTCCTCACCGGTCTCACCGGTACGGATGCGGACGGCCTGCTCGACCGATACGACGAAGATCTTCCCGTCGCCGATCTTGCCGGTGCGGGCGCTCTTGGTGATGGTCTCGATCACGTTGTCGACGATGGCGTCGGTGACCATGACCTCGATCTTCACCTTGGGCAGGAAATCGACCACGTACTCGGCGCCGCGGTAGAGCTCGGTGTGGCCCTTCTGGCGCCCGAAGCCCTTCACTTCGCTGACAGTGATGCCCTGCACGCCGATGTCCGAGAGTGCTTCCCGGACATCATCGAGCTTGAAGGGCTTGATGATGGCTGTAACCAGTTTCATGCGTGTTCTCCGGTGGAGCCGGTGCGCGCATGGCAGCGCGCCCGGCTGTTTGGTGTTGGAGTGCTCAGAGGACCTTGCTCAGCGAGAAAACGATGCGTGCAGCGCCATCGCCCTCGAGCGCACCGGCGAGATCATGGGTGTTGGTGTCCCAGTAGGTCAGGCCCGCTGTGAATCCGTTGAAGGTCTTCGAGAGACCCACCGACCACTCGCTGTAGTCGTCCTGGCCGGCCTCGAACACGCCCTCCTCGCCCATCTTGTTGTAGGCGCCGTGCAGGGCGAGTGCGATGTCACCGGGCAGCGTGTAGTTGTATTTGACGTAGGGGTAGTAGAAGTCGACCTTGTCGCCCAC
The DNA here is from genome assembly GCA_044352225.1 of Pseudomonadales bacterium. Lineage (GTDB taxonomy): Bacteria > Pseudomonadota > Gammaproteobacteria > Pseudomonadales > UBA5518 > UBA5518. The sequence continues at coordinate 1,747 of JBILEG010000438.1, forward strand.
CGCATCGGTGGTGCCGTCGCCGAGATACTCGGGCGAGTAGTTCAGACCAACCGTGAGCCCCCCGAAGGTGAGCGCACCGGCCGCCTCGATGTAGTCGTACTTCGTGTCGCCCTCATAGCGGTAGTAGATGAAACCGATTTTGTAGCTGCAGCCGTCGCAGCCCAGCGCTCCGGTGTAACCACCGTAGTAGTCGACCTCACTGCTGGTGCCGGTCGCGCCGGTGTCGAAGTTGACGTTGGAGGCCCAGACGCCGGCGTAAATGCCGTTGTCGAGCAGCGCATCGAAGCCGCCCTGAATGGCGCCGCGCTCCTGGGTCTGCGAGATGCCGCGGAAGACGTAGTCCGAGGCGAGCATCACGTTGGCAGTGTAGGTGTCCTCGGCCTGCGCACTGGCGGCGAGGACGGTGAGTGCGGTGGCGCCGGCAATGGCGGAAAGGATCGATTTCATGTGCGTCTCCGATGCGATGTGGTTTGCGGGGTGCCTGTGCCGCTCGTGCGGCAGGGGCCCGCAAGCCTCTTTGCAGCGAGTGTGCCAACGCGGGTTTTCCGTGCAGATCAGGGGCTAAAACGGGTATTGCAGGCCGGTTTCGCCCCACGGCGTGCCGCGATTGCAGCACGCCCGCACCACATCGGTGCGATTTTTCAGGGTGCGGCGAGGTGCAGGGCGTGGTTTAGAATGCGGCTGCCTTCACCACCTTCCGGACACAGGCTCGCCGATGATCAACGACAACCTCATTCGCAGCCTTGGCGAGCAATTGGGCCGCTTCGTGAGTGACGCCCGCTCGCGGGAAGACATGCAGCAGAGCCTGAACGCCATCGTTCAGAACGTCTTCGCGAGGCTCGATCTGGTGACACGCGAACAATTCGATGCGCAGCTCGAAACACTCGAGCGCACACGGGCGCAACTGGAACATCTGGAAACGGAACTCGCTCGGCTGCAGGAGCAGCTCACCGCGCAGGACAGCAACCGCAGCGCCTGATCAGGCAGCAACCGGCGACACGAATCCGTCGAAGCGCTGTATCACTCCCCTGAACCCGAAGTCCGCGAGCTGCGCGGGCGTGCTCGCCTCGCTCTGCGAACAGAAGCCTTCCTCTTCCATGCGCCGGCGGAAACGCACGTGTCGCGTACGGCGCGGGTCGACGATGATCACGCGCGTGCCGGCGTGGCTGTGGCGCGCCAGGAAAGCCGACAGCAGCGCAGGGTGATCCGGCTCATAGAGCAGATCGCTGCCAATGATGACATCGAAGAGCCCGAGCCCGGGTTGCGTATCGCGCCAGTCGAGGCGCTGGAAAGGTGTGGGAAAGAGCGCGTTGCGGGCGCTGTTGTCGCGGAGAAAATCCGCGGCCATCGGGTGGTAGTCGGTGGCGAGGATGTCGGCGCCGCGTGCGTTGGCGACCAGGCTCGCGATACCCAACCCGCAACCGAGCTCGAGCATCCTCCCGCCACCCAGCACAAGCCTGCTCACCAGATCGGCCAGCAAAAGGCCGGAAGGCCAGCGCATCCCGAAGAAAGGCCAGCTCGCGGGCGAGATGCCCAGCGCCTCGGCCACGCCCTCCGGGTCATCGAACTGGTTGCCGTCCACGAGGCAACGG
>JBILEG010000439.1:0-3337 GCA_044352225.1 Pseudomonadales bacterium
ATGCGCCCGCGCGGCGTCACCAACCACTTCTCGCGGGCGATCATCCCCGACACCCGCGTTACGGACGACGCGAGCTTCCTCGCAATGCTGCAGAACATCCGCGATGCCACCGCCGCCGCGGTGGATGCGGCCATGAGCTGCAGCCCGCAGCACCTGATTCTTGGTATGTCAGCAGAGACGTTCTGGGATGGCGCTGACGGGGCTAGCAAGCTGAAGGCCGCGCTGGAAGCGCGGGCCGGCGTGGGAGTGACCTTGGGTTCAGAGGCGGTGGAGGCTGCCTTGCGCGCCTATGGCAACATCCGCCGCATCGCCGTCATCACGCCCTACATGCCGGTGGGGGATCGCAACGTGCACCGCTACTTCACGGACACCGGCTACGAGGTAGTCCGTCTGACAGGGCTGAAATGCGCGAGCCCGATGCTGATCGCGCATGTCTCCCGGCAGGAGCTGAGAGACGCAGTCAAGGCCATCGACGGGCCGGATATCGATGCCATCGTCCAGGTGGGTACCAACCTCGCCTTCGCCCACGTGGCACCGATGGCGGAGTTCTGGCTGGGCAAACCGGTGATCGCGATCAACACCGCCACCTACTGGCATGCATTGCGCAGGAACGGCATCAAAGACCGGCTTGAGGGATTCGGTGCCCTGATGGAAGAGTACTGAGCCGGACGCGCAGAGACTACTTCCAGTAGCGGATCTCCTGCGTGTAGGTGTCATCGTCGTTGTGTGTGGTAATCACTTCGCCACGAATGCCCGCATAAGCCCGCGTGCCGCCCACAATGGCGCGCGCTACGGGCTCTTGCTTCTCGAGGGCAGGATGCGACGGAACATAGAACGACAGCCCCAACACGACTATTTCGCCGTCGGGCAGATCGAACACAGCGTTGAGCAGGCGATCTTCACGATCGGGATGAGTGCCGTGTCCCAGTTCACCGACCTTCGTCATCGTGCCAAACATCTCGCCATAGGGCTTTCCGTCTTTGAGCATGGGAGATTCGAATACGAACTCGTCCCCCAGATCGCCATCGACGTTTGTGTTGAGCGAGATCAGCTTCGACCTATCGGTTGCTTGAGTCAGGAGGAGTACTTCCGGACCCCGGGCGCAACCCGTGAGGGCCAGCACAGTGAGCACTCCAGCGACTGCTGAGGCGGCAAAGTTTTTCATGGGCTTCCTTTTTTCGCGGGTATTTCAGGCATGTGCCTGAGTGGCAAGGCGTGGCAACGGGAGGCGGCGTGCTGCTTTGGCCGCGGGAGAGGTTAGCAAGAAATCGTAGCGAACTCCCGAATCAGCTCCTTGCGGCGTGTGACGCCAGGGAATGACACCACGATGCATATGCCCGGAGCCGCGCGCCTAGTGATGCCACATCAGCGTCAAGCCCGCATCGACCCTGCCGGGCGTGTCCGTCGGGCGTACATCCATCATCACGACATCGATGCCGAAGCGTGTGTCGAGCAGCACCAGCCAGCGCAGCAGCGCGTCGAAGTCCCCACCACGCAGTCCGAGCGCGAGCCGCGCGTCGCCTTCAGGCCGGAAGTCCCCGAAGGCAAGCGCGAAACCCGGCGCGGTGCGGTTCACCACCGAGATCAACGCAGGCGCGCCGGCTTCGGGCACTGCAGATCGGGACTGTGCGCCTGTAGCCGACAGGGCCTTGGCGCGTGCGAGCAATTCACGCGCCTCGCGGTGCTCTGCACGCCGGGCGTCCAGAGAGCGATGCGACGGCACCGCCACCCACATCATCAGCAGGAGCCACAACAGCCCAGCGAGCGCAAGGATGAGTCGATCGTGCTGCGGCGCTGCCGAGGCCTGCAGGACACGCTGCGCCATGCGCCGCAGCGAAGCCGACTCAGGGAGCTTCACGCGCGCGCCCCACCCGCACACGGCCCTCGAAGCGCGCTCCTGAGCGCGAGGCGGAAAGCAATTGCGCGGGCGCGCCGTCTGCCTCCAGCCCGGCCTGCAGTTGCTGTAGCGCCTCAACGCTGCCCGCCTCGAGCAGCAATTCGAGATAGCCCCGCGCCTGCTGGAAGCGCAGCCCCACAAGCCGAGGCCGCGCCTCGGGCGACATGCGCGTCAGCACCACGCCGACTTCGCCCAACAGAGCCGCGAACCGAGGAGCCTCAGGTGCGGCCCTGCGCGCGGGCTGTAGTGCCTGCGCCTCGAGCGCCCTGCCGAGGTGCGGCGCGCGGGCGAGTTCCGGGTAGTGCGTCGCGAGAAGCACCCGCGCCTCGGCACGCATCGTCTGCGCCTGCTGTGCGTGCCAGAGGCCGAGCGCGAGGGCGGGCGCAGCGATCAGAACAGGCAACAGCGATGCAGACGCCAGCAAGACTGTACGGCTACGCCGGCGCGCCAGGCGATGTACCGGTGGCTCAAAGCGGCCCTGAAGCAAATCGACCGCAGCGCGACCGGCATCGGGCCAGGCAAGCGCATGGAAGAACGCCGCAGCGGATACATCACCGTCGCAGATATCGATGGCCTGGCCCTGCTCTTCGGCCCATCGCGCCGCGACGGAAGGCGGCCCGGCGAAACCGGGCACGCCAGGCGCACAGAGCAATACCCGTTCGCCATCGCGGAAACTGCAGGCAGTACTGCGGCCCTGGGCGAGGAGTTCATGATCCACCCAGGCAGAGGCGACGGGCAGGCCGGCGTCGGCCAGTTGCGCGAGCGTCGCGGCAAGACGCTGCGCGTTGATTGCCACCGCGCGTCGCACGCCCGCGCTGCCGGTGGCTGCAAGCACCACGTGCACGGCCTCGATCTCTTCGAGCAGGTAGTCTTCCATCAGGTAGGGCGCAACCGATGCCGCACGCGCCTCTGTGCCGGGTGGCATGTGCAGGTCGAGCATCAGTATGTCCTCGCCCGGCAAAACCAGTGCGACGGTGCCGGGCATCAGTTGGTCGTGCCGCGCGGCAATGACGGTGAGAGTGTCGCTGCCGCAGCGCGCGTCTTCGCCCTCTGCCAGATACGCCCAGTCCCACGGGGAGCCGGCATCAAGCGCGGCGAGCCGTGTACGTGGACGCAAAAGCAGGGCCGGTGCGATCACTGCAACCGGTGCCTGCAGTGCGTGTAAGGCCGCACTCACGCGACGCAGCACGACACCGTAAGCCTCTGCCACCTCAGGGCACCGGAGGAAGCGCGGGCGCCTCGGGAGGCGCGCCCGGTGCCCGCAGCTCGTCGCCCGCTGCGTTGAAGCGGCGCTGCTCCTGCTGCAGGCGTTCGTAGCGCGGGCGACTGAGCGCCTCTGCCGCCACGCGGCTCCCGAGGATGCGCGGGTGGATGAACACCATCAGGTTCTTTTTCAGGGTCTTGCCGGAACTGCTGCGGAAGAGCCTTCCCAAAACCGGT
>JBILEG010000440.1:0-3327 GCA_044352225.1 Pseudomonadales bacterium
GTGCCACACCGCAGCTACAACCCTGAAGGCATCTCGCAGTACAACACCGTGCCGGGGCTGCTCGGCGTGATTCTCACGATGACGATGGTGATGATGCCGGCGTTGGCGCTCACGCGCGAGGTGGAGCGCGGCACCATGGAAAACCTGCTCGCGATGCCGGTGACGCCGCTCGAGGTGATGCTCGGCAAGGTGCTGCCCTACGCGGGCATGGGTGCGGTGCAGGTGCTGATCATCCTCGCGGTGGCGCACGGAGTCTTCGAGGTGCCCATGCTGGGCTCCTACCCGCTGCTCTTCGCCATGCTCGCGCTGTTCATCGCCTGCGTCTCGACGCTCGGCTACCTGATCTCGACCGTGGCGCGCTCGCAGATGCAGGCGATGCAGCTCACGTTTTTCTTCTTCCTGCCCTCGATGCTGCTCTCGGGATTCATGTTCCCGTTCCGCGGCATGCCGGAGTGGGCGCAACACATCGGCTCGATCTTCCCGCTGACGCATTTCCTGCGGATCGTGCGCGGGATCATGCTGAAGGGCACGGGACTCACCGAGGTGGCGCCGCACGTGTGGCCGCTGCTGCTCTTCCTGCTCGTCGTGGCGACGGTGGCGCTCACGCGGTTCCGGCGCACGCTCGACGCCTGAACACAGTCCGACTCAGAAAGCCTGCGTCAGGCTGAAGACCACCGTGTTCCGTGCGACGAAGGACAGCGCACCGGCGCGGCGCCGCCCGCATCGGGATCAGTCCTCCAGCGTGTAAGCCACCAGCGCGTCGCTGAGGTCCGTGCCCAGGTACTTGTGGCCACCGGCCGCGATCACCACATACTGCTTGCCGCCCTCGCGCAGACGGAAGGTCATGGGCGTGGATTGTCCGCCGCCGGGCAAGCGGTCTTCCCAGAGTTTCTCGCCGGTCTTCACGTCGAAGGCGCGCAGGTAGTTGTCGGTGGTCGCGCCGATGAACGCGAGACCGGTTGCGGTGAGCACGGAGCCACCCATGTTCGGCACGCCCCAGTCGAACCACAGCGGGAAGGGCGCCATGTCGCGGGTGGAGCCTAGCGGCACCTCCCACATGCGCTCGCCCTTGTTCAGGTCGATGGCAAGCAGCGTACCCCACGGCGGCTTCACGCAGGGCGCGCCAAGCGGCGAGAGCATGGGCGCCATCAGGTGCGCGTAAGGCGCTCCCACGGCGGGAATAACGAACTCACCACGGGCGAGCATGGCATCGGCTTCGGCGCGCGGGTACATGCGGATGATCGCCGGCACCTGCGTGGTGTTCACCACCAGAATGCCGTTCACCGGATCGATCGACACGCCGCCCCAGTTGGTGGCGCCCATGAAACTCGGGAACATCACGGTGCCGCGCGTGGAGGGCGGCGTGAACACGCCGTCCCAGTTGGCCGCATCGAATTTCTCGAGGCACTTGCCCTTGTCCCAGGGCGTGAAGCCCCAGATGTCCTCGCGCGTGAGTTCGCGGCGCACGATGAACGCGGGATTCACGGGGAAGGGTTGCGTGGGGCTGTAGCGCTCGCCGGCAATGCCGCCCATCTGAGTGACCGGACGCTCCTCCACCGGGAACAGCGGCTCGCCGGTCTCGCGGTTCAGAATGAAGATGTGGCCCTGCTTGGTCGACTGCGCGAGCGCGGGAATGTCCTTGCCGTCGCGGCGCAGAGGGAACAGCACGGGCTGGGAGGGGAGGTCGTAGTCCCAGTGGTCGCGATGCACGGTCTGGAAGTGCCAGCGCATCTCGCCCGTGTCCGCATCCAGCGCCACCACCGAGGCGGCGTAGTAATCCCGCTCGCCGCGCACGATGTTCGTGTGGTCCGTGGAGGCGTTGCCGGTGGGCACGAACACCAGCTTGCGTTCGCTGTCGACGGAGAGCGGCGCCCAGGCGTTCGGGGTGCCGCGCACCCAGCGCTCGCCGGGCTTGGGTTGCTCGCCGGGCGGTGCGGAATTCCAGGCCCAGACCAGTTCCCCGCTGCGGGCATCGACAGCACGGATCAGGCCGGGCGGCATGTCCACGCGCGCGTTGTCGGCCATGCTCGCGCCGAAAACCACCTTGTCACCGATCACCACCGGCGGCGAGGACACCCAGATATCACCGGTCTGCACCTCACCCAATCCCTTGGCGAGATCGAGCGCACCGTGCTCGCCGAAATCCTCGCAGAGCTTGCCCGTGGCGGCGTCTAGAGCGAGGAGTTTGGCATCGAGCGTGCCGGCGAACACGCGTGACTGGCAGGCCCCGGCGCCACCTTCAGGCGCAGCGTGGTACGCAAGCCCGCGGCAGTTCAGCAGGTACTGGCCCATGGTGTCGGGCTGGCGGGCGTAGGCCCACAATTCCTTGCCTGTTTCCGGATCGAGCGCCACGACTTTCCCCAGACCCGAGCAGGCGAACATGCGCCCGCCAACGACGAGCGGCGTGCCCTCCAGCGTGGGCGAGGAGAACTCGGGCGCCTCGACCATGCCGATGTGATAAGTCCACGCGCGCTTGAGTTTGCCCACGTTGGCAGGCGTGATCTGCGTGAGTGGCGAGTAGCGTAGGCCGCCGTCGGAACCTCCCCACTGCCGCCACTCGCCCACGGCTTCGTCCGCGAAGGCTCGCGGCAGCATGGTCACCAGAGAGCACAGCAGCGCGAGGCGAACGGCACGCACAGGAGGGGGCATCGGCACTGTGTCATCTCCGGGGAGGATCATGGTTGTGGCGATGGTACCAACATGCGCCACCCTGACCACAACGCCCGTTCGGGTGAGCCCGGCCTCATGTGTCAGCGAGGGCGGTACCTGTCGGGTATGATGCCACCCGGAGGTTCGGGGGTTCGGGCGCTGCCAGTGCCACGAACGATACAGCCAGGGAAACACGCAATGCGGCCCGCTCAGCAAGCAGCACCCCTACGCCGGCGTACCCGCCGAGACTTCCTGCGGCAGGCGGGGATCGCAGCAACGGCTGCACTGCTGCCCGGGCGCTCGCAGGCTCTCATCCAGCCGCCGAACGTGCTCATGATCGTCATCGACGACCTGAACGACTGGGTCGGTTTCCTGCGCGGACACCCGGATGTGCAGACGCCGAACCTCGACCGCCTCGCCGCCCGGTCGACGGTGTTCCGCCGCGCCTACTGCAACGCACCGGTGTGCAGTCCCTCGCGCGCCAGTGCGCTCTCGGGGCTGTCCGTGCAGCAGACGAAGGTCTTCGACAACAACACGAGCCCGCGCGTCGCCAACCCGGGGATCGTTTTCCTGCCCGAGCACCTTGCGCGCAACGGCTACGAAGCAAAGCTGATCGGCAAGATCTACCACACCTACTCGAACCCCACGCCCCACCCGCTTCCCACCACCCTGCCCGCC
>JBILEG010000441.1:0-3323 GCA_044352225.1 Pseudomonadales bacterium
TCCACCCAGCGCCGCATCGTCGAAGAAGAGTTCTGTCGCCGGCCCATTGACGTCGCGATCGGCAGTGCCACCGGTGACGCGGATGTTGAGTGCCTCGGATGGCTGTAACTCAAGTTGACCGCGGATCGAATAGTCCTCGCGTCCGTTTACGCTGTCTATCTCGGGGCTGCCGGTCACCTCGTAAAGATCGTCGTTGTCCCGCCACGTGAAGCTGAAGCCGGCGCCCACGCTGTCGCTGAGCGGGCCGCTTGCCTCGCCGCGCACGAGGTAACCCATTGGATCTTCCCCCGCGCGTTCTTGGCTTGCAGTCGCCTCAAGCTGCCCGCCCCATTCCTCGCGGGGGCGTTGCGTGTAGATCGAGATGACTCCAGCCGAGGCATTGCGGCCGTACAGGGTCGACTGCGGGCCGCGCAGGTACTCGACGCGCTCGATGTTCACAAGGTCGTCCATCCCGAGCGCCGAGCGGCTGCGGAAGGCGCCGTCGATGAAGAGCGCCGTGGAAGGCTCGAAGTAGGGTATGTTGCCGTTAACCCCGATGCCCCGCGTGACAAGTGCGGTGGCCACGAGGCCGCCGCCGCTGTTCTCGGCGATCACGAGGGAGGGCAGAGAGAACTCCAGTTCCGCGACGGACTCCACGCCCTTGGCCTGGAGCGTTGCTCCGGAGATCGCGCCAACCGCGAGCGGGACCTCGATCAGACTTTGCTCCCGCTTCTGCGCTGTGACGATGATTTCCTCGAGATTGCTGGCCTGCGCCGGTATGGCGCCCAGAGCGCCGGCCGATGCGATGGTCATGGCAAGTTTCCTGACGTTCATTCGCTGTCTCCCCTTGTGGATGGTCTCTCGGCGGATCATTCCGCGGTCTTCGGGTTCAGGGTCCGGTGTGCCGGGGCATCCAGGCGCACCGCTCTCAGGTAGGCCTTTAGGTCCTCGACCTGCGCGGCCGTGAGCGTATCGCGGAAGGCGGGCATGCCGCGCGCCTCAAGCCCGCCTTCCAACACGATCCTCTCAAGTTCGTCGATGACGGCGGGAGCCGTGCGACGCAGGTCAGGCAGTAGCCCGTTGTGCCCGAACCAGCTGTGGCACGCACCGCAGTGTGCAACATAGACCGCACGCCCGCGCTGCGCCGTCTCGTCGAGGGGCCGCAGTCGATCGCCCTCGGCGCGCGGCGTCACGGCGGGCACCTCGTGGGGCAGCGGCACCGGGCTGCCGTTCAGTGCGAGCACGATAACGCGACCGGCGTTGCTGTAGCGTCTTGCGGCGGATTGCCGCTCTGCATGGCCGAACAGCGCGCCACCCCAACCGGCCAGCACCGCGATGTACTGACGCCCATCGACGGCATAGGAAATCGGCGGAGCCACGATGCCTGTGCCTGTCTCAATCCGGCGCAGCAGCTTGCCCGTCGCCGCGTCGTGGAAGTTGAGGTATCCCTCGCCATCGCCCTGCACGACGAGTCCCCCATCCGTCGACAGCACACCTGCGTTCGAGAACATCGGGCGAGGGTAGGACCAGCGCACCGAGCGGGCCTGCGGGTCCCAGCCGATCAACACCGAGTTACCGATGAAATCGTCCGGGACGATCTCCTCCGCCGTCGTGCTCGCGGCGCCGCCGAGCAGCACGGTGAAGCGGGTGGACGAGAAGTGCGTGGCCGCCTCCTGTGCCGGAATGTAGACCAGCCCCGTGCCCGCGTTGAAGGCCATCGGGTGCCAGTTGTGGCCGCCCAGAGTCGAGGGGAAGATGACCCGGTCCTCGCGACGGTAGTCCGCTGTGGCGCTCTCAACTGGCCGGCCAGTCGCGAGGTCTACATGGGAGGCCCAGGTCACGCGCACGTATTTGTCTGCGGCGAGGAGTTCTCCGGTCTTGCGATCAAGCACGTAGAAGAAGCCGTTCTTGGGTGCTTGGAAAAGAACCTTGCGGGTGCTGCCCCGCCAGGGGATATCGGCGAGGATGATGTGCTGTGTCGCTGTGTAATCCCAGCTGTCGGCCGGCGTTGTCTGGTAATGCCAAACCAGACGGCCATCGTCGGGGTCGATCGCCAGAATAGAAGAGAGATAAAGGTTATCGCCGCCCGAGGGACTGCGGACGAAGCGAGCCCATGGGGAGCCGTTACCCGTGCCCACGTAGAGCAGGTCGAGCTCCGGATCCCAGGACATGCTATCCCAGACCGTACCGCCCACCCCCGTCGCCCAGGGGCTTGCCGGATCCCAGGTCTTGGCCGCGGCTTCCAGTTCGATGTGCTCGAAGGGCCCCGTCGCCGAACCTGGAACGGTGAAGAAGCGCCATCGCAGTTTTCCGGTCTTTTGCTCGTAGGCCGAAACGTAGCCGCGAACGCCGTAGTCTGCGCCACCGTTGCCGATAACGACCATGTCTTTCACGAGGCGCGGGGCCCCCGTGATCGTGTACGGACGGTTCGGATCTGCGACCGTATCGACGGTCCACAAGGTTTTTCCGTTACGGGCGTCGAGCGCGATCAGCCGGCCATCGTAGCTGCCGAGGAACACACGACCATCGGCGACGGCCACGCCCCGGTTGACGGCATCGCAGCATCCATTGCGTGCCACGGTGTGGGGAATTTCCGGATCGAAACGCCAGAGCACGGTGCCATCGCGGGCATCGAGCGCGGTGACGCGACTCCAGGTCGCACTGACGTACATCACGCCATCGACCACGATTGGCGTGCCTTCGAGGCCACGGTTGCTGTCGAGGGCGGCCTGCCAGGCGAGGCCGAGCGAGGGGAGGTTGTCGGCCGTTATCTGGGCGAGGGGGGAGTTGCGAGTCTCCGCAGCGTCGAGTCCGTGGGACGGCCAGCCCGTGTCCCGCGCTGCCGCGGGCGCGGCGGTTCCGGACAGGACAAGAAACAGAACTACGAGCACCTGGAGCAGGTGCTTAAGTGGCAGGCATCCGGCGCGTTGTTCCATCGCTCCGACTCAGGCCAATACCGACGACGAGACCATTCCGTCGGTCCCGCGGGTAGGCGAATCAGGCGTCTTCATCCAGCCATCGCACCGTATTTAATATTACTCACGGTATTCTGTGTCTACTCATCAGTACTGTCAATTTCCGAATCGCCTTACAGCCGTGCCCGGCGTACCTGAAGACCGTGCGCATTGCGGTCCCAGGTCTCGGTGGTCACCCCCTCGGCACGCAGCAGATGCTTCTGCACCTTGGCCGACGGTGTCTTGGGAAGCTCTGCGAGGATGCGCACGTAGCGCGGCACCATGAAGTGCGGCATCCGATCGAGTAGGAACGCGAAAAGCTCAGCGGGCTCTAGTCGAGCGCCCTCGACTGGAGCCACTGCGATCATCACTTCATCCTCGCCAACGTCG
>JBILEG010000066.1:0-11621 GCA_044352225.1 Pseudomonadales bacterium
GTGGGGGGGCGCGGGCGATGCCGGCGACCGTCTGCTTGCGCGAAGGCGCCCGCAAGAGCAGAGGCCGCGCGGCTCACCGCGATGCGATCCACTCGTCCACGACATTCTCGAGGATGCCGAGCGGCATGGCGCCGTTCATCAGCACCACTTCGTGGAATGCGCGCAGATCAAAGCGCTCACCGAGCGCCTGTTCGGCTTTCTGGCGCAGGCGGATGATCGCGAGCTGCCCGGTCTTGTAGGCGCAGGCCTGGCCGGGCCACACCACGTAGCGCTCGATCTCGCGTACCACGTCGTCTTCGCTGTTGCTGGTGTTGGCGAGCATGTAGGAGATGGCCTCTTCGCGTGACCAGCGCTTCGCGTGCATGCCCGTGTCCACCACCAGACGCACGGCGCGGAATCGCTCGTCGTTCAGGCGCCCGAGGTTGCCCCACGGGTCGTTCGCGTAGAGGTCCATGTCTTCGGCTGCGATGCGCTCGGCGTAGAGGCCCCAACCTTCGGCGTAGGCGGTGAAGGGCGAGAGCTTGCGCAGCATCGGCACGTCCTCGATCAGCTGCGAGGCCGAGAGCTGGAAGTGATGCCCGGGGGCTGCCTCGTGGTAGAGCAGGGTGGGCAGCTGCCAGCGCGGGTTGTCGGCGGTGTTTTTAAGGTTGATGTAGAAGCGCCCGGGGCGCGAGCCGTCCAGTGCCGGCGCGTTGTAGTAACCGCCGGGGCTGGAGTCCTGCGAGTACTCGGGCACCCGCACGATTTCGAGAGGCTGCGGGGGCAGGGTGATGAAGAGCTCGTTCGCCCGCGCCATGATCTCGGTGTTCAGCTTGTTCAGGTAGTCCAGCATCTGCTGGCGGCCTTCGTCGGTGTTGGGGAAGAGGTGCTCCGGCGCCTGCCCCAGCGTGCGCAAGCGCTCGACAGCACTTCCTTCAGTGTGCCCCAGCGAGGCGAGGATCGTGTTCATCTCGGCGTCGATGCGTGCCACTTCCGCAAGGCCCAGGGTGTGCAGTTCCTCCGCCGTCATATCGGTGGTGGTGTTCGATTTGAGCGCGGCGGCGTAGATGCGATCGCCATCCGGGATGCGCCAGATGCCGGCATCGTGGGTGGCGGTTTTGGCCATGTCTTCGAAGAGCACGATCATGTTGCGGTAACCGGGAATCACCGACTCGTCCACGATGCGCGTGGCCTCGGCCACGATGGTGTCCTTGCGGGCCTGATCCATCCCCTCGATCTTGTCGAGCTTCGCGGGCAGCGTTGTCACCAGCGCGTTCTGCGCGGCGCCCTTGCCGATGAACGACTGCATGCCGTTGATGGTCTTGGCGATGATGAAGTCGGGTGGCACCACGCCGTGGGCGCGGTCGTCCTCGACGCGGAGGCGTGTTTCCTCCAGCACGCGGCCGAACTCGCGCAGGCGGGACAGATAGCGCTCTGCGCTTTTCTCGCTGACGACCACGTGGGTGTCGGTGAGGAACTGCGGCAGGTTCACCGTCACGCCCGAGATTTGGTTCACGCGATAGCCGCTGTAGGTGAATTCCGCCTGGCGGATCATGTCGTCGAGGAACCAGACGGCGATCTCGTGGCTGAGCTTTTCCTGGCCCTCGAGCTTGGCCGGGTCGAAGCGGTCCATGCTCGCGCGCGATTCCCGCAGGCGCTCGAGCATCTCTTCTTCCTTCGCGCGGGTGTAGTCGCCGAGCTTGCCCGAGTGGAAGTCGAGCAGGGTGTTGTCGATCAGGCCGATGCCGGAGAGCAGCTCCGGCGTGTCCATGGCGAATTCCGCGCTGAACTGGTTGACCGCGTTGTTCACGGTCACGGGGTAGAACCAGAACCAGACAGAGGCGCCACCGATCCCCGCGAGCAGCAGGGCGAGGAAGCCGAGGAAGATGTTTCTGGCCAGACGCATGTGTGTTGCTCCGAATTGAGTGCCGCGCGCGGCGGCACAAGTGTGTCGTGTATGCCGTTTGCGGCGCTCTATCAGGCCTTGCCTGCCGCCGCCCGCCCTGCGCGCCGACCGAAGAAGGTTGCATCGCCCACGGAGAAACCGCTGGCATAGCCCTCCCCGCTGCGCGGCAACCCTGCTGCATTGCGGCCTGCCGCGTAGAGCCCGGGTATCACCGAGCCGTTCGCCCGCCGGACTTCCCCGTCCACCGTTGTGTCCAGCCCGCCCAGCGTGAAGGAGGGGTAATAGATCCCGGTGTCTATCGAGAAATCCAGCAGCGCGTAAGGCGGTTGGTCCAGCGGGCGCAGGAAATCCCGGTGCTTGTGGAAGAGCGGGTCCTCGCCCTTCGCGGCAAAGCGGTTATACGTGGCAAGTGTCGCAGTCAGCGTGCCTTCGGGGAAGCCGGCATCGCGCTCGAGTTCCTCGAAGCTCTCGCCCACTTCCTTCACCTGTGCGTTGGCGTAGAGCGGCGGCTCGGTGAAGATCGCGCTGTCGACCACCATGTACGCCTTGCGGCCCGACTGGTTCAGGCAGTGGTGCCCGCCACGGGCGTGGTAGCAGTCCTCGTTCACGAAGCGCTGGCCCTGCTCGTTCACGAAGATGCCCTCGCAGAAGGCACCCTTCGGGTACCAGATCACCGAGATGAAACCCTCGCTCATGTTGATGGCAGCGCCACCCGCGCCGATGCCCATCAGGATGCCGCCGCCGGTGTCGTTGGGGTTGCCGATGGGGGTGGCGTCCTGCAGGCGCGGCGCGTATTTCGCGACCATCTCGCGGTTCATCACGAAGCCGCCCGCGCTGAGCACCACGCCGCGCCGCGCGCGGAAGGCGCGCAACTCGCCATCCTGCCGGCAGAGCACGCCCGTGATGCGGCCGTTCTCACGGATCAGCGATAGCGCGCGGGTGTCGATCTCCACGCGGATGGGGGTGCGCGCCACCGCGGCCTTCAGCGTGGCCATCAGCGTGGCGCCGCCGTCTTCCCAGAAGGCCTTGGGTTTGTGCGCGCGCGGCGCGGGCTTCGCGGCCTGCGATTCGCGGAAGCCCTTCTCGTTGCCTGACCAGGTGAGCGACTGGTACTCCGGCGTATTGGTGTGCTTGCCGCCGTAGTACTCGGGGTTGAAGACCACGCCCTGCGCGACCAGCCAGTCGAAGTGCCCGAGGCTGCCCTCGCAGTACACGCGGATCTTGTCGGCGTCGGCGTTCGCGCCCGCGGCGATGCGGATGTAGGCCTCCATGTCCCCGCGCGTGTCGCTGAAACCGCAGGCTTGTTGTATGGGCGTGCCGCCGCCCAGATAGATCTGCCCGCCCGAGAGCGCCGTGGTGCCGCCGCCGTCGCTTGCCGCCTCGAGGAGGATGACCTCTGCCCCGCAGCTCTGCGCCTCCAGCGCCGCGCAGGCGCCAGCGCCGCCGTAACCCACCACCAGCACGTCGGTTTCGGCATGCCACTGGCTGATCTCGTGTGCCTCCACGGGCACGCAGGGGTCGGTAGAAGGTGTCATCGTTCGGCGTCCTTCACGGGGAGCGGGCATGGTACCCAGAGGCACGGGGAGTCGGGAACGCTTGGTCTAGTTCAGATGAATGATCTGCCGTGGCCTGCCTTCCACTACAGTGAGACCCACAGGTTTCAGCCGGGAGTGGTCGGGATGGCGACGGGCGCAAAGAACGTACGGGTGATCGTGATGGGCGCGGGCATGGCCGGCATCCTGTCGGGCATACGCCTGCTGCAGGCAGGCATCGACTGCGTGATCTACGAGAAGGCCGACCGCGTGGGCGGCACCTGGCGCGAGAACACCTACCCCGGCCTCACCTGTGACGTGCCCTCGCACGCCTACACCTATTCCTTCGAACCCAACCCCGACTGGACGCACATGCTGCCGCCCGGCACGGAGATACAGGAGTACTTCGAGCGGACCACACGCAAGTACGGCGTGGACCGCATCATCCGCTTCAATCAGGAAATCACGTCGTGCGAGTACCGCGGCGGGCGCTGGCACATCCGCACGCGGGCGGGTCTGGAGGACTCCGCCGATATCGTGATCGCCGCCACGGGCGTGCTGCACCACATCAACGTTCCGCGGATCCCGGGCATGGAGAGCTTCGGCGGCGCGTCTTTCCACACGGCGCGCTGGGACCATTCCGTGCCGCTCGAGGGGCGGCGCGTGGGCGTGATCGGCAACGGCTCCACGGGCGTGCAGATCGTCTCGGCGCTGGCGGGTCGCGCTGCAAAGCTCTGCCACTTCCAGCGCACCGCGCAGTGGATCATGCCCACCGAGAACCCGGAATTCAGCGAGGAATACCGCGCCGCCCTGCGCAAGGACCCGGAGCGCCTGCGCGATCTGCAGATCAACCCCACGCCCGATTACACGGCCAATGTCGATCGCTTCAACAACGCGCTGGTGGATGCGAAGTCCGCGGGCATCGACGAGATCGAGATGTACTGCCGGCAGAACCTGGAGCACAGCGTCACGGACCCGGTGCTGAGAGAGAAACTCCGCCCCACCTACCGCGCCAACTGCAAGCGGCTGGTGTACTCACCCGACTATTACCGTGCGATCCAGCATCCGCAGTCGGTGCTGGTGACGGAGGGAATCGAGCGCATCGAAGCCGCCGGTGTGCGCACCCGCGACGGCATGCTGCACGAACTCGATGTGCTGGCCTTCGCCACCGGATTCAACGCCGGGATGTTCATGCGCCCCATGGGTATCACCGGGCGCGATGGCCTGACGCTGGAGCAGTTCTGGCACGACCGGCCCAAGGCCTACATGGCCATCGCCATGCCGGGCTTTCCGAATTTCTTCATGCTGAACGGGCCGAACGGACCGGTGGGGAATTTCTCGCTGATCGACATCGCCGAGCAGCAGTTGCACTACATCTGGAGCTTCATCGAGAAGCTGCGCAGCGGCGAGTGCAGCGCCGTGGAGCCCACGCCGGAGGCCATGCAGGCCTTCGAGGTCGAGCGCATTGCCGCGGCGCGCAACACGGTCTTCGGGGCGGGCTGCAAAAGTTGGTATCTGGACGCCGAGGGCGTACCCGCCACCTGGCCGTGGACGCGCACGCGCTTCTGCGAGGAGATGAAGGCCCCGAAGACCGAGGCCTACCGGCTGCAGGCCTGAGGACTCAGAAGCGGGATTTGGGATCCCGCGAGGCGAAGGGGTTGAAGCTCTCTGCGGCCGGCGCCGGTGCCGTGCTCCCGGACTCGAGCGTTGCCTGCGAGAGGTCGTACCTCACCAGTCGCACGATGCCGGTGCCCACCTTGGGCCCTACCCGCGGTACCACCCTGACCCGGATCTCGTTTCCGAATTCGTCCGCGCTCAGCACTTTCTCCGTCCGCGGGTCGATGCCAACGCAACTGATATAGCGCTTGCGGTCCTCAAGGAGGCTGACCACCTCGAGCCGGTTGTGTTGCTCGTCATAAACGACCATGACCCGAGCTCCTGACGTCCATGTTGAATTCCATGCGGAAATCTAGGTCTTCCCCGGGCCTGCGCGCAAGCAGGGCCGGCCCTCAGGGCGCTGCACCGGCAGGCTGTCGGAGGCCCGCGACCCCCGGTACGACACCGAAAGAGGCATCCCCCGCGCCGGCCACCCCCCGCGACAGCGCGGCTGCCACGCCCGCATCGGCCGTGGGCCCCTCGTGTGCCCAGTCGATGAGCCGCCGGCGCGCCATGAACACCCAGTGGCCTTCGTGGCGAACGTAGTGGTCCAGATAACGCCCGCCGGCCACGTAATCCCGTCGCTCGTCCGTGCCGATCACGTGGTAGTTGATGGTGTAGACCTCGCCCTCGGCGCGGTCTCCGTCCAGCGCGAAGAGCGCGTTGCCCACGAAGTGATGGGTGACGACATTGCCCATCGAGCACGCGAGGAACGCGAGGAATTCCTCGCGGTTGCCGCTGAAAAGCCCCCCGTGGTCGTGCACCGCGTCCGGGTGGTAGAGGCGGCGCAACAGCGCGAAATCGCGGCGGTCCACGGCGCGGCAGTAGAGCGCGAGCAGCTCGCCCAGTGCCTGGCGATCGGCGATCTGTTGCACGAGGTCCACGGTGGTGTCTCCCGGGGGCGCTCCTCCAGACGGGGGAGGCATTGTGGCGTTGCCGAGGCTAGTCTAGGTGCCTCGCGGGAACAGCGTCGACCCGGTTCGCCTGCCCCGAATGTGATGGTTTAAGGTGCGCCTGTCGCGCGCATCCACCCGGAGATCTCAAACATGGCAAAAGCAGCTGATTACGGACTCGGCCCCGAGGTCTTCCCCCGCGGCTGGTTCATCGTGGCCGAGAGCAGCGAGTTGGACGCCGGCCCCATGGCCGTGCGCTACTTCGGGCGCGATCTGGCGCTCTACCGCGGGCAAAGCGGCAAGCCCGTGATGCTCGACGCCTACTGCGCCCACATGGGCACGCACCTCACGGCCAGCAAGAGCGCGGTGATCGTGCGCAGTGGCGCGCAGATCGAGGGCGACTCCATCCGCTGCCCCTACCACGCCTGGCGCTACGGCCCGGATGGCCACGTCGACGACATCCCCTACCACGACGGCCCCTGCCCCAAGTCCGCCTCCATCCGCTCCTATCCCGTCCGTGACGTGATGGGCTGCGTGATGATGTGGTTCGACCCTGCCGGCGGCGAGCCCGAGTTCGAACCGCCCTTCATCGCCGCCTGGAACGACCCGAAGGCCGTGCACTGGAAGCTCGATCACCTCGGCAAGATCGACATCCACAACCTCGAGATCCTCGACAACATGGCCGACGTCCGCCATCTGGGGCCCACCCATGGCGCGCCCTGCGAGTACTTCGAGAACGAATTCCGCGAGCACATCCTGATCCAGCGTCAGGGCGGTTTCATCGGCTTCTACAACACGCACCTGCACACCGCGACCTGGTACACGGGCCCTGGCCTGCTGCTCTCCAAGCAGGCCTTCGCCGACACCGTGATGTTCGAGCTGATCGCCAACACCCCGGTGGAGGACGGTGTCACCGAGGCCTGGCATGCGGTCTTCATGACGGGCAGGAACGCACCGCCCTCGGCCGAGGACATCGCCGCGCAGCAGGCCGCGCAGGCCGGCGCGCTGGAGGCCTTCGGGACGGACTTCGAGATCTGGAAGAACAAGCGCTCCGCGCTCAAGGTCATGCAGCTGAAGACCGACGGGCCGTTCAACATGGTGCGCAAGTGGGTCGGGTCTTTTTACCTCTCCCGCGAGGAGGGCGCCGCACTGCGAGAACAGATGAAAGGCGTACAGCCGGTGCACAACTTCCCGCAGCCGCCACGCAGCTACCAGGAGCAAGGCTTCGAAAGCGACATGTACGGCTCGCTCTCCTGACCGTATCCTAGCCGCCTCTCAATGACGGGGTCGCGCGGGCGGCCCCGTCGCGTTATGGGTTCACGGCCGCCTTGCCCGCGCGGTCCGGAGTGTGGATGACCGCCATCGTCAGGCTCGCTTTGCAGCGCCCGTACACCTTTGTGGTGATGGCGCTGCTCCTGCTCATCGCGGGGACGCTGGCGGCATTGCGCACGCCCGCCGACATCCTTCCCGAGATCCGCATTCCCGTCGTTTCCGTGGCCTGGCAGTACGGTGGCCTGCCACCCGATGACATTGCTGCCCGCATCTCCACGGGATTCCAGCGCACGCTCACCACCACGGTGAACGATGTGGCCCGAATCGAGGCCAACGCCTATCCCGGCGTGGGTCTGGTGAAGGTGTTCTTCCACCCCGATGTCGATATCGCCATCGCCAACGCGCAGATCACGGCCATCGCGCAGTCTTTCACGCGGCAGGGGCCACCCGGCATCACCCCGCCGCTGATCCTGAACTACAACGCCTCCACCGTGCCCATCCTGCAGATCGCGCTCTCGGGCAAGGGCATGACCGAGCAGGCGCTCGGCGATGTCGCCATGACGGCCGTGCGCACCCGGCTGGTCACCGTGCCCGGCGCCGCGATGCCGTTGCCCTTCGGCGGCAAGGCGCGCTTCATGCAGATCGACATCGACCCGGCGGCGCTGCAGGCGCGCGGGCTCTCGGCGCAGGACGTGGCAATGGCGCTTGCCGCGCAGAACTTCATCCTGCCGATGGGTACGCAGAAAATCGGCGAGACCGAACTCACGCTGCGTCTGAACGGCGCGCCGTCGGGGGTAGAGGAGCTCGGCTCGATCCCGGTGAAGGCCGTGAACGGCACGGTGGTGTATCTGCGTGATGTCGCGCAGGTGCGCGACGGCAGCCCGCCGCAGATGAACGTGGTGCGCGTCGACGGCGGGCGCTCGGTGCTGATGTCGGTGCTGAAGAACGGCGCCATCTCGACGCTGGATATCGTCTCGGGCGTCAAGGCGCGGCTGCGCGAGATCCGCGACACCCTCCCGGAGAACCTCGAGATCCGCACGCTGAACGACCAGTCGCTCTTCGTGCGCGCCGCGATCCGCAGCGTCGTGGTCGAGGGCGTGTTCGCGGCGCTGCTCACCAGCCTGATGATCCTGCTCTTCCTCGGCAGCCTGCGCTCGACGGCGATCATCGCGATCTCCATCCCGCTCTCGGTGCTGGGCGCGGTCTTCGCGCTCTCGGCCACGGGCGAGACGCTGAACATCATGACGCTGGGTGGGCTTGCGCTGGCAGTCGGCATCCTCGTGGACGACGCCACCGTGACCGTCGAGAACATCAACTGGCACCTCGACCAGGGCAAGGGCGTGCGCGAGGCGATCATGGACGGCGCCGCGCAGATCGTGGCGCCGGCCTTTGTGTCGCTGCTCGCGATCTGCATCGTCTTCGTGCCGATGTTCTTCCTCGAGGGCGTGCCCGGTTTCCTGTTCCAGCCGCTCGCCAAGGCGGTGGTGTTCGCGATGGTCACCTCCTTCGTGCTCTCGCGCACGCTGGTGCCCACGATGGCGGCGTACCTGCTGCAACCCCACTCCGGGCGTCGCCTGCGGCACTCGGGTTTCGCGCGGCTGCAGCGCGGTTTCGAGGCGGGTTTCGACCGGCTGCGCGCGGGCTACCGCGACGTGCTGGTGTTGGCGATGCACCATCGCGCCGCCGTGATAACAGCTGCGGTGGGCGTGATCGTGGTGAGCGCTGCGCTGCTGCCGTTCCTGGGGCGCAATTTCTTCCCTGACGTGGACGGTGGCCAGATCCTGATGCACGTGCGTGGTCCCATCGGCACGCGCGTCGAAGAGACGGCCGCACACTTCGCGCGCATCGAGGAGGCCGTGCGCGAGGTGATTCCGCCCGGTGAAGTCGAGACGTTGGTCTCGAACATCGGCATGCCCATCAGCAGCATCAACCTCAGCTACAACAACACCGGCCTGATCGGCGAGCAGGACGGTGATATCCAGATCGCGCTCGCGCCCGGGCACGCACCCAGCGCGGGCTACGTGAAGACACTGCGCGAGCGCCTGCCGGCGCGATTCCCGGGTACCACCTTCTCGTTCCCGCCGGCGGATATCGTGAGCCAGATCCTGAACTTCGGCTCACCCGCGCCCATCGACGTGCGCGTCATCGGCGGCAACCTCGAAGACGGTTTCGCCCATGCAGGACGCTTGCTGGAGCGCATCCGACGCGTGCCTGGCGTGGCCGATGCGCGCCTCCAGCAATCGCGCCGCAGCCCCGTGCTCGACATCGAGCTCGACCGCACCCGCGCGCAGCAGGCGGGCTTGAGCGCGCGCGACATCGCCAACAGCCTGGTGGTGAATCTCTCGGGCAGCGGGCAGGTGGCGCCGACCTGGTGGCTGAACCCCGACACGGGCATCAGCTACCCGATGGTGATGCAGACGCCTCAGTACCGGCTCGATTCCCTGGACGCACTCGGCAACCTGAGCGTGAGCGGTGGCGGCAGCGCCACGCCGCAGACGCTGGGCGCGCTTGCTTCCTTCCGGCGCTCGCAGGCCAATGCGGTGCTGACGCAGATCGACAACCAGACGGTGGTGCAGATCAAGGCGAGCGTGCAAGGGCGCGATCTGGGCGCCGTAGCCTCCGATATCCGCGCGATCCTTGAACAAACCGCCGCGCAGCTCCCGAAGGGCGCGCGCGTGGAGCTCGCCGGTCAGGCCAGCACCATGGACAGCGCCTTTTCGGGGCTTCTCTACGGGCTGCTCGGCGCGATCGTGCTGATCTATCTGGTGGTGGTGGTGAGTTTCCAGTCGTGGGTGGATCCGCTCGTGATCATCGCCACGCTGCCTGCCGCGCTCGCGGGCATCGCGTGGATGCTGTTCGCCACCTGGACGCCGCTCTCGGTGCCGGCACTCACCGGCGCGATCATGTGCATGGGCATCGCCACCGCCAACAGCGTGCTGGTGATCAGCTTCGCGCGGGCCTGGCTGCCGGTGCTGGGCAACGCCACGGATGCCGCGATCCGGGCGGGCGTGGAGCGGTTGCGTCCGGTGCTCATGACGGCGCTCGCGATGATCATCGGCATGACACCGCTTGCCCTCGGGCTCGGCGAGGGCGGCGAGCAGAACGCCCCCCTCGGCCGTGCCGTGATTGGCGGCCTCCTTTTCGCTACCGTCGCCACGCTGGTGCTGGTGCCGGTGGTGTTTGCCATGGTGCACCGCAACTACCGGGGCGAGCCCGCCTCTGAACCGTATCCCGGAGAACCCCATGCCGCCTGAGATCCTGCCGCCGCGCACCGGCAAGGGGCTGCGTACCGCGCTCCTCGTAGTGGTACTCGCCGCGGTCGCCCTCGCCGCCACAGGCATCCTTGGCCGCAAGCGCAACCACGCCGAGCTCGAGCGCTGGGCAGCAGAGCACGCCGTGCCGCACGTGAGTGTCGTCAGTCCGCAGCGCCCGCCCGAGGCGGGCGTGATCACCCTGCCGGGGCGGCTGCGCGCTTACTACCACGCACCCATCCACGCGCGCGTGAACGGCTACATCAAGCGCATCGCGGTCGATATCGGTGCGGTGGTGAAAGAAGGGGATCTGCTCGCCGAGATCGATACGCCGGACCTCGACCAGCAACTGCTGCAGGCGCGCGCCGATTTGAGCCTTGCCCGCGCCAATGCCGCGCTCAGCCGCAGCACCGCCGAACGGTGGGAGTCGATGCTGAAAACGAACTCGGTGGCCCGTCAGGCCGTGGACGAGAAGCGCGCCGATCTGGCCGCGCGCGAGGCCTCGGTGAAGGCCGCAGAGGCCGCGGTGGAGCGCCTGCTCGCCAACAAGGCTTTCGCCCGCATCGTGGCGCCCTTCGACGGCGCGGTGACGGCGCGGCTCGCCGAGACCGGTGCGCTGGTCAATGCAGGTGCAAGCGAGGGACGCGCGCTGTTCGAGGTCTCTGACACGCGCCGTCTGCGCCTGTACGTGAATGTGCCGCAGGTGCACGTGAACGCCGTGTCCGAGGGCACGGAGGCCAGCATCACAGTGCCCGAGCGCCCGGGCCAGCGCTATGCCGGCAAGGTGGAATCCCTGTCCGGCGCGGTGGATGCGGCCTCGGGAACCTCACTGGTGCAGATCATCATCGACAACGCCGCGGGCGAGTTGCTGCCCGGTGGTTTTGCCTCGGTGGGTCTGGATCTGCCCGCCAGTGCAGACGCGCTGCTGGTGCCCGCGAGCGCGCTGGTCTTCGACCGCTCCGGGCTGCATGTGGCCACGGTGGGCGAGGGCAACGCGGTGACACTGAAAACCGTGACCGTGTTGCGTGATCTGGGCAGGAGCGTGCTGATCAGCTCCGGCCTCGCGCTTGACGACCGCGTGATCGAAAACCCGCCCGATGGCATCGCCGATGGCGCCGTGGTGGCCCCCGCC
>JBILEG010000442.1:0-3310 GCA_044352225.1 Pseudomonadales bacterium
CCGCCTGTTGCACCTGTGCGGACACGCCGAGCAAGGTCTGCACGTGATGACCCACTTCGTGCGCGATCACATAGGCCTGGGCGAAATCACCGGGTGCCCCGAAGCGCTGCTGCAGATCATCGAAGAAGGCGAGATCGAGATAGACCTTCCGGTCACCCGGGCAATAGAAGGGTCCAACCGCGGAACTGGCCGTGCCACAGGCCGAGCGCACGCCGTTGCGGAAGAGCACCAGACGCGGCTCCTCGTAGCGCTTTCCCGATTGGGCGAAGATCGCGCGCCAGCTGTCTTCGGTGTCGGCAAGCACTACCGAGACGAACTCGGCCAGTTGCTGTTCTTCGGGAGGGATGCTGCGCGATGCGCCCCCTTGTGGTAGCGGTGTGCCGACACCGGCCAGCGGGTCGATCCCCAGCATGCGGGCACCTGCGTAGCCCAGCAGGCCAATCACCAGCAGCACGCGACCGCCGCGCGTGCGGAAGAGAAGGGGAAGCAGGCGCAGCAGGATGAGCGGCGCAGCCCCTGCGGCGCGAGGGCCCATCTCCCCGCGCAGGTCGTCGATGTTGTCGCTGCGGCGGCCGTCTTTCCAGCGCATCCGGCGTCTCCTGTTGTTCTAGTTGCTGCCACCTTGCACGCGGTGGCCCTCGGCGCGCCAGCGCAACATCCCGCCGGCGAGGTTCGCCACACGCGTGAACCCCGCTTTCTGCAGCAGCACCACCGCTTGCGCCGAGCGTGCGCCCGAGCGGCACGCACAGACAACGGGACGCGCACGGTCCAGCGCCATCGAGAGTTGCTGCAGTTCCCCGAGCGGCATCGACACCGCATCTGCGATGTGGCCCAGCGCTCCGTCGAATTCATCCTGCTCGCGTACATCCACGATCTGGATCCCGGGTGGGGCTTCCTCCAGCGCCTGGGGCGTGATTTCCCAGATCCCGGCAAAGCTGAAACTGAGCGGTGCCCAATCCTGCGCGTGGTCCGCTGTGGCTGAGGTCTCTGGCCGCCCGCAGCGCAGGTTCGCAGGCACGGCAACCGCGAGTTGCCGTGGGTGCGGCAGGTTGAGGTGGGCCATGTAGCCGGCGAAGTCGTCCTCTTCTATGCCCGCGCCCAGACGCGGATTGAAGCGTTTTTCCTCGGCCACGCTGCTCACGGTCAGGCCGCGGTAGTCGTGACCCGGGTACAGCAGGCAATCATCGGGCAGGCTGAAGAGTTGCTCGTGCACCGAGCGGAACATGCGGTGCGCATCACCTTGCTGGAAATCGGTGCGGCCGCTGCCGCGGATCAACAGGCAGTCGCCGCTGAAGGCCATGCTCTGGTCGTCGAGCACATAGCTCATGCAGCCATCCGTGTGGCCGGGCGTGGACAGCGCCTCGATCCAGCGGCTGCCGAAGGCGATGCGATCACCGTGTTGCAAGGCTCGCGTAACACCCGCTGCTTTGCTGGCCGCCGACAGCGCGATCTCGCTGCCCAGACGCTCGTGCAGCAGCCACGCGCCCGTAACGTGATCCGCGTGCACGTGGGTATCGATGGTGGCGATGAGTCGCAGACCGAGTTCCGAGAGCAGGGCCGCATCTCGCGGTACTTGCTCGAAGACAGGATCGATCAGCAGGGCCTCGCCGCTCTCGCGCTCTGCGAGCAAGTAGGTGTAGGTGGAGGATACGGGGTCGAACAGTTGTCTGAAGACCAGCATGCCGGATGCCTCCCTGTAAGTGTGGCGATAGGGTATCAGCTACCCGGGCGACGTACTCGCTGGTCGATCGCGCCGAAAATCGAGGCGCCGCGCTCATCCTGCATCTCGATGCGTACCCTGTCGCCGAAGCGCATGAAGGGCGTGGCGGGTTTGCCGTCGCGTATGGTTTCGATCATGCGTACTTCCGCGATGCAGGAGTAACCCACGCCGCCTTCATCGATGCGGCTGCCGTGCCCCGTGCCCTGGCGATTGGAGACCGTGCCCGAACCCACGATGGAGCCCGCGACCAGATTGCGGGTGCGTGCTACATGCGCGATCAGCTGGCCGAAATCGAAGGTCATGTCCACGCCCGCATCGGGTTTGCCGAAGGGCGCGCCGTTCAGGAAAGAGAGCAGGGGCAGATGCACTTTCGCCTCCTGCCAGGCGGTGCCGAGTTCGTCCGGCGTGATGGCGACGGGCGAAAACGCACTCGCGGGTTTGGACTGGAAGAAGCCGAAGCCCTTCGCGAGTTCGCCGGGAATGAGGCCGCGCAGCGAGACATCGTTCACCAGCATCAGGAGCCGGATGTGGCGGCGCGCCGCGAGCGCGTCCGTGCCCATCGGCACGTCTGCGGTGATGACGGCCACTTCGCCTTCGAAATCGATGCCCCAGTCCTCGCTGCCGGCAACGATGTCCTCGCGTGCGCCGAGCATCTCGTCGGAGGCGCCCTGGTACATCAGGGGGTCTGTCCAGAAAGAGTCCGGCATCTCCGCGCCGCGGGCCTTGCGCACCAGTTCGACGTGGTTCACGTAGGCGCTGCCGTCGGCCCACTGGAAGGCGCGGGGCAGGGGGGCCGCACAGGCGCCCTCGTCGAAGTCGAAGGCACCGGGGGCCTGACCGGCATTCAGCTCTGTGTAGATCTCCTGCAACTCCGGTGCGCAGCGCTCCCAGTCATCCAGCGCGGCTTGCAGGGTGGCTGCGATGTGAGTGGCGTCCACGGCACGACGCAAGTCGCGTGAGACCAGAACCAGACGGCCGTCGCGGCCGTGCTTGAGGGAGGCGAGTTTCATCTCGGTGCTTCCGGTGTGTGGGCCTCAGGTGCCGAGTTCGTCCAGCGCCGCCTGCAGCGAGTGCCACATGGCGGTGTCGCGCTCGGCGGTCCAGATGCGTGGGTCGCGGTGCTCGCCGGATTCGTCGTAACAGCGGGTGATGTCGAAAGGCAGGCAGTGCTCGAAGATCACCCATTTGCCGTAGCGGGGCGCGAGCCTGCGATAGGTCTCGATGTAGCACTCGCTGAGGGATTTGCCCGCTGCGCGCCCCTCACTCACCGATTGGTACATCGCCTGCAGGAATTCCCGGGTGCCTTCGATGGCGAGCCGTGATTGCTCCGCGGTCATCAACGCTTCACCGCGACCGGGGACCAGTTTCTCCGGTTGCAGCGCGAGTACGCGGTCCAGCGTGGCGGGCCAGTCCTTGTGATAGGCGTCCCCCGTGTAGGGCGTGGCGCCGAACTCGACCAGATCGCCTGAAAACAGCACTTTCTCCTGCGGCAGCCACACCACCGTATCGCCCTTGGTGTGGCCGTGCCCGAGGTGGAGGATCTGCACTTCGAGCGATCCCAGGTACAGCGTGAGCGCGTCCTCGAAGACC
>JBILEG010000443.1:0-3300 GCA_044352225.1 Pseudomonadales bacterium
CGCATCCGCCGGTCCACCGCTTCATCCGTCACTCGATCGAGGCTGCTGATCTCGCGCTGGAAACAACTGCGCCCCCTGTGTAACGGCGCTGCGGTGCACGTTTCGAGCGGCCGGGGTAGGCCCGCCCGTCGCGTACAGATCAAAACTGGAAGTAAATGAAACGCCGCTCCGCCTCTATCGCGAGAACCGCAGCCACGAACAGCACCGCTGCGGCGGCGCCCTGCCAAGGACTTGCCCGGAAGGACGTTGCGAGCGCGTTGGAGTTGCGGCCGAGGACGCTGATGCCGAGGCACGCCGCCACGAACCCCCAACCGCCCAAGCCGACGCCCGCGATATCCAGTGCACCGACCCACGCCAGCACAGCAGAGCCGGTACCGTCGATGCGCCATGCCATTGCCGCGGCGGCATCCAGGCTGCCAACGTCGATCATCGCTGCGTAAATGGCCAAAGCTGTGCCTACGTCCGGCGCCCTGAACATGACGAAAGCGAGTACGACGAAAAGGAAAGTACACACCCAGCCGAGAGGCTCGGGCATCCGAAAACCCTTCACGGACCACGCGCGCTGAAGTCCGGTTCCAATGCCGTGGAGCGCACCCCAGACGACGAATGGCCACCCCGCTCCGTGCCAGATGCCGCCTATCAGGAACGTGAGGAACAGGTTCCGGTAAGCCACCAGGTTTCCCCTGCGGTTACCGCCCAGCGGCACGTACACGTAATCACGCAGGAAACGGCTGAGGGTCATGTGCCAGCGCCGCCAGAAATCGCGGAGGTCCGTCGCCCTGAAGGGGCTGTCGAAGTTGACGGGGAAACGTATGCCGAAGAGCAACGCGAGCCCGATGGCGATGTCTGAATAGCCGCTGAAATCGAAGTAGAGTTGCAGTGAATACGAAAGAGCGGTCATCCAGCCACCGAAGCAGTCCAGCGCTGCGGCCCCGGAGAAACCTGCATCGCTCGCACGCCCGAGGGTGTCAGCGATGCAGACTTTCTTGAACAGGCCGATGGCGATCAGAAAGCTGCCGCGTGCAACCATCATGCTGTCGGGGCGTCGCCCGCCCAGCGCCCGGAACTGCGGCATGACCTCGCTGTGGTGAATGATCGGGCCGGCGATCATGTGCGGAAAAAACGTTACGAACAGAAGGTAATTCCCGAAGCCGAGGTCAACGATTTTCCCGGCGTGGATGTCGCAAAGAAGCGCGATCTGCAGCAGCGTGTAGAAACTGATCGCGAGCGGCAAGACCAGTTGGGGCATCGGCAACTGCGACCCGCTGGCCTGATTGACGATGCCGATCGCGAAATCGAGGTACTTGAATCCGCCGAGAAGCAGCAGGTTGGCGGCAATCGCCATTGCAAGCACCTTGCGGGACCATTCCGGCCGGGTTCTCAGACGGAGCAGGATGTGCGCCGCAGACAGGTTGAGGCCGATCGATGCCGCGAGCAAAAGCAGGTAGGACGGCTCCCACCATGCATAGAACACCAGCGACATCAGGACCAGCCAGCCTGCTGCCCGCCGCTCCTTCCCGGCGGGCCCCGTCACTAGCCAGAAGCCGAGCAGACAGACCGGCAGGAACACGAACAGGAATGTATAGCTGTTGAAAAGCATGTCCGCGAAGCCTTCCTAGTTCTCCGGGAGCCGGGGCAATCTGGCGTGTGCCGTCTGTTGAGCGACGGCGCGCACATCTTCCACGTCCGCGGGATTGGCGGCCTGATAGTCCGGCCGCCGACTGACCGCAGCCGCCAGGGACGCTTCGAGTGTCGCCGGCTCCAGTAACCGTCCGAACTCTGATTCGCCCAAAGGCTCCTCGAGCATGCGCCGGAGCATCCGGTCCCCGGTCGCGACCGAAGGGTGGATCGCATCCTCGAACCAGGGGGTATCTGTCGCGGCGCCGTTTACGCGGTCCATGCTGAGTGCGTGGTATCCACTGAAGTCCCAGACGCGCACTCCACCTTTCATTTCAGGGTCTGCCGCCAGTCCGACAAGGCTGCGCTTCAGGGCATCGAGATCGTCCCAAAGGCCGGCTTCGTGCATGGCCTCGGCGTATCTCGCATGGAAGGGCATCACCGCGACAAGGACATCAACGTCGGCACGTCGGGCGGCGAGGAGCAGCTCGCGTAACTCCCCGACCGTCGAGCGCCCGAGCCCATCATCGAAGCCGAATCGCCGCTGCGGGTCCGGAAACCAGCCGGTGGCGAGGTATTGCCGCTCGACCATCTGGAACATGTGCAGTTGCGTCAAGGCAACCGGCCGCGGGTTCTGCCAGAACCCGTCATCCCTCAGATCCCTGAATGCGCCTCCCGCACCTGGCTGGCGTTGATCAAGGAATGTCCCGACGGAATCCTTGAGAGTGCTCCATTGGAACAGCCGCGCGATCTCACTTTCCATGTCTTGTCGGATGAACGCCCAATGCTCGAACGGGTCATCGCGGGCAGACTCCCTCCGTCCCCACCGCCGGAACAGGGGCTGATCGAGGAACGCGTTGTAGGCAAAAAGGTCCACACAAACGATGATCGAGCGCACAGTGCCCAGCTGTAGCGCCTCGTCGAGAGCCCGGGCCTGTACCGCAGGCGGGCTGCCCGCGAGGGCATAATTGAAGGCAGGCTGCCCGCGAAAGCCGGGATGGTCCGGGCGCAGACTGCCGCCGGCCGTGGAGGTCCCCAGCACGAGATGATGCGGCGTGGTTTCCTGCAAAAGCCGGGGTTTGGCCTGAAACTGGCCGAAGAAAAAGCGGGTTTTGTACGCGTTGAAACCCTCTAGCCTCGGGGAGCCGTAGAGGAGGTAGGGATCGATAGCCACATTCCATATGGCCAGCAACCCAAGCAGGGAAATACCTGCCACTAGCGCGCGGAAGAACATCAGAGTAATGGGGACTTGTTCCGACTCGACCCGGACGGTTTGCAAGGTTTCTTGGTGTTCGTTCCGCATGGTTGAACATTACTCGCGTTGTCACGGTGACTGCACGCTCTGAAACGTCCTGAGGGCCAAGGCACGAACAGGGGCTGTTACCAGACCTCGGGAGTCCAAATCCTTCGCGACGTTTGATGCGGCATCAGATGCCAAGCTTCGCCAGCAAAGAACCCGGGAGAAGCCGCACCAACCCCATCGCATAACGCCACCATGCTGGCGCGTAAACGCGATGTCTACCTTTCCCCAGTGCTGAAACGGCGATCCGCGCCACCAACTCGGGTGACGTGCTGAACAGATCGCGGGACATGCCTGCTCGCACTCGGGCTCCTACTGGGCC
Source organism: Pseudomonadales bacterium (assembly GCA_044352225.1). Lineage (GTDB taxonomy): Bacteria > Pseudomonadota > Gammaproteobacteria > Pseudomonadales > UBA5518 > UBA5518. The sequence goes on from JBILEG010000443.1 coordinate 3,240, forward strand.
CGGCTTCAAATTCATGACGTTTACGCGCGTACCCGCTAGAGAAAGCCTCAGGCCCTCCAGA
>JBILEG010000444.1:0-3294 GCA_044352225.1 Pseudomonadales bacterium
GACGTCATCAAGGCCAAGGAAGACGAGGAGCGCACCAAGAACGAGGCCAGCGCCTATGCGAACGGCGTTGTCCCTGAGGCACGAGGCCGCGGCCAGCGCGCTCTGGAAGAAGCCGCTGCCTACCGCTCCAAGGTGGTCGCCGAGGCAGAGGGTGAGGCACAACGCTTCCAGAAACTGCTCACCGAATACAGCAAGGCGCCTGAAGTCACCCGCGAGCGTCTTTACATCGACGCCATGCAGCGCTGGCTGGGTGGCTCGCAGAAAGTGATGGTCAACGTCGAGGGCGGCAACAACATGCTGTACCTGCCGATCGACCGCATGGTGCGCCCCGATGCACGCGGCGCTACCGCCGGCTCGCCCTCGGCAGCCGGCGGTGCATCCGCCTCTGGCTCCGATGCCCAGCAGGTGGCCGATGAAGTGGTGGATCGCCTGCGCCGCGAGGCCGCGGCAGCCCGTGCGAGGGAGAGACGCTGATGGACGCCCGACTGTCCCGATACCTGTTCCTCACGCTGGGCATCCTGCTGCTCGTGTTCAACAGTCTCTACGTTATCCGCGAGACAGAGCGTGCGGTGGTGTTGCGCTTTGGACGCCTCATCGAGACGAATACCGCGCCAGGCCTGCACGTGAAGGTGCCCGGCATCGACGAGGTGCGCGTCTTCGATGCCCGCGTGCTTACCCTCGACTCGCAGCCCGAGAACTTCTACACCCTCGAGAAAAAGCGTCTCATCGTCGATTCCTACGCCAAGTGGCGCATCGAGGACGTCGAGACCTACTACCGCGCCACGGGTGGTGACGAGTCCATCGCGCGCAACCGCCTGGCGGCGCGTACCAACGACGGCCTGCGCAACCAGTTCGGCAAGCGCCGCCTGAACGAGGTCGTCTCCGGGCAGCGTGAACAGCTCATGTCCGAGCTCACACGCGAACTGAACGATGCGGTACAAGCCTCGCTTGGCATTCGCGTGATCGACGTGCGCGTCAAGAAGATCGACCTCCCCGACGAAGTCAGGCAGTCCGTCTACGACAGGATGTCCGCCGAGCGGGAGAAACTCGCCCGCGAGTACCGCTCGCGCGGCAAGGAAGAGGGCGAGAAGATCCGCGCCGATGCTGACCGGCAGGTGACGATCATCGAGGCTGAGGCCTACCGTGATGCCGAGCTCATGCGCGGCGACGGCGATGCCAAGGCCTCCTCGATCTATGCAGATGCCTTCAGCAAGGATCCGGAGTTCTACGCCTTCACCCGCAGCCTCCGTGGCTACGAGCAGGCCTTCGGGGGTGGCAACGACGTTCTGGTCCTGGATCCGAAGAGCGATTTCTTCCGCTACCTCGACCGACGTAGCGGCAACCGCTAGGCTCGGGCCGTGTGGCACGAGTTCGCTATCGCGATATGCCTCGTGCTGGTGATCGAAGGCGTATTGCCCTTTCTCGCACCGCGGGCGTGGCGCGGCATGGTGGCCACGGCGGCCAACATGGACGACCGCGGGCTGCGCCTTGCCGGGCTCTGCAGCATGCTGACGGGAACGGCACTTCTCTATCTGGTGAACTGAAGCCCCCGGCCGGGGCCCTGCGAGTGCGAGCGAGGTGATGGCGATGGGCGGCAATGGCACCTCGATGCCCGGCGATGGCCGCTGGCTGCTTCCGGAAGGCATTGAAGAACTCCTTCCCGCCGAGGCGCGTACCGTCGAACGCATGCGCCGCGAGTTACTCGATCTTTGCGACCGCTGGGGCTACGAGCTGGTAATCCCGCCGCTGGTCGAGTTCACCGAATCACTGCTGATCGGGCTCGGCCCCGATCTCGACCTGCAGACGTTCAAGCTCACCGACCAGATCTCTGGCCGCAGCCTTGGCCTCAGGCCCGATATCACGCCCCAGGTGGCGAGGATGGACGCTCACAGCCTGCGTAGGGAGGGCCCGTCGCGGCTCTGTTACGCAGGCAGTGTGCTCCACACCCGCGCGCGCTCGCCGCTCGCCTCCCGGTCTCCGATACAAGTGGGCGCCGAACTCTATGGCGATGCGAGCCTTGCCGCCGACATCGAGGTCGTGAGCCTGATGCTGGAGATGCTCCGCGTTGCCGGGGTGGAGCAGATCACGCTCGACCTCGGGCATGTGGGCATCTTCCGTTCGCTGATGGAGCATCTCGCGCTGCCCGAGGCCCTGGCGAGTGAGCTCTTCGAGGCGCTGCAGCACAAATCCGATCCCGCCATTCGCGCTCTGCTGGCCGATGCGGGTCTGGCGCCCGGACACAACGCCGTGCTCTCGCGCCTGGCCAGCCTGAACGGCGGGCGCGAAGTACTGGACGAAGCCGCCGTGCTGTTCGCGGACGCGCCGCCCGCCATCACGGCGGCACTGCATGCGCTGGCAGAGGTGGCGGATGCGGTGCAGGCGCGCGCGCCCGGCGTGCGGCTCCACTTCGATCTCTGCGAACTGCACGGCTACCACTACCACACCGGCCTTGTCTTTGCGGCTTATGCCCCGGGCCAGGGTGAGGCGCTCGCCAACGGCGGGCGTTACGATGACATCGGTCAGGTGTTCGGCCGCGCGCGGCCGGCCACCGGCTTCAACACCGATCTGAAGTCGCTGCTGCGTCTGGCGCCTGCGCGCCCCAGCCCGCAGAGTGCGGCCGTGTTCGTTCCGCACGTCGTGGCGGCGGGGGCCTGGGACGAAGTCCAGCGCTTGCGTGCCGCGGGCGAATGCGTGGTGCCGGGTTTGCCCGGCGAGAGGCCTCCCTCCCGTTGCGACCGCGAACTGCGGCCCTCGGCGAGCGGCGGGTGGGAACTGAAGACCCTGGAATAGGCGATGGTCATGGCGAAGAACGTGGTGGTCCTGGGCACCCAGTGGGGTGACGAAGGCAAGGGCAAGATCGTCGATCTCCTCACCGAGAACGTCGCGGCCGTGGTCCGCTTCCAGGGCGGCCACAACGCCGGTCACACGCTGGTGATCGGCGGCGAGAAAACCGTGCTGCATCTCATTCCCTCGGGCGTGCTGCGCGAGGGCGTGCTCTGCCTGATCGGCAACGGGGTGGTGCTCTCCCCCGAGGCGCTGCTGAAGGAGATGGATGCGCTGGAATCGCGCGGTGTTCCGGTGCGTGAGCGCCTGCGCATCAGCCCTGCCTGCGCGCTGATCCTGCCCTATCACTCGGCGCTGGATCTGGCCCGCGAGCAGGCGCGCGGCGACCGCAAGATCGGCACCACCGGGCGCGGCATCGGCCCGGCCTACGAAGACAAGGTCGCGCGCCGTGGCCTGCGGCTTGGCGATCTGCGTGATCCTGCGCGTTTCGAGGCACGCCTGCGAGAGGTC
>JBILEG010000067.1:0-11559 GCA_044352225.1 Pseudomonadales bacterium
GATGGTGCCGTACGAGGAATTCCACGATGCCGGCGAGAAACGGCTCCTCGGCAAGGTGTTTCCGGCCGGACGCTCCGCAGCCGTGGAACTGGAACGCGTACTCGATCTCCTGTTCAACCACCCGAACACGGGGCCCTTTGTCTCGCGGCAACTGATACAGCGGCTCGTTACTTCCAATCCCTCGCCTGCCTATGTGGGGCGCGTGGCGGCCGTGTTCGGCAACAACGGTGCGGGCGTACGTGGCGACCTGAAAGCCGTGGTGCGCGCGATTCTTCTCGATCCGGAAGCCCGCCGCGGGCACATCGACATGCCCGAGCGCTTCGGCAAGGTGCGCGAGCCGCTGCTCCGCTTGACGCATGTCCTGCGCGCCTTCGGCGCCGTCAGCACCGCTGCGGACGGGCACTTCCCGCCGCAGTGGATCCAGTGGGCCATACCCCAGGCGCCGCTGTCCTCGCCGACGGTTTTCAATTACTACCGGCCAAGCTACGCGCCGGACGGCGAGCTCCGTGCGCTCGGACTCGTCGCGCCCGAGATGCAGCTCGCCGATGACTCCACCATCAACCAGGGCGCCAACTTCACCGCAGGCCTCATCTGGCAGCACAGCGCCAACCCGTGGGCGACGGGCGATCCCGACAACCCGCAGATCGTCATCGATATCCGGCGCGAGGCCGATATGGCCCGCAACCCGGCGGCGCTGGTGGAGCACCTCAACCTGTTGCTCGCGAGCGGGCAGTTGCCTCCGGCACTTCGCGAGGCGGTGCGTCGGCGTCTGCTGGATTTCCGTTATGACTGGGATGAAAACGCGGGCTACTCGCGCGCATGGGCGGCCATCTACCTGATCGTCAATTCGCCGCAGTACATGGTCCAGAAGTGAGGAATCGCCATGATTGATTTGCGTACGGGACGGCGGGGATTCCTGCGTACTGCGCTGGGTGCCGCGGTGCTGCCGATGGCATCGACGATTCCCGCGCTGTTCGCGCCCGCCGTGGCGCGAGCGGCGGGGGACTTCCGGGCTCTGGTCTGCATCTACCTCGACGGTGGCAACGACAGCTTCAATTGGCTGGTACCCCGCAATCCCGCGGCGCACGCGCTCTATGCCGAGGCGCGTCCCGGGCTCGCCATTGCGCGCGCATCGCTGCGACCGGTCACCACGGCGAGCGGGCTCGATCTCGGGCTGCACCCCGCGTCCGCGCGTCTGCAGTCGCTGTTCGCGGGCGGCGAGGCGGCTTTCATCGCCAACTGCGGCGTACTGATGCGCCCCACCACGAAGGCCGACTACGAGGCGGGTCTGTCGCTGCCGCCGGCGCTTTTCTCGCACAGTGACCAGTCTGACCACTGGATGAGTGCCAGGCCCGGCTTTCCCAAGCGCGATGGCTGGGCAGGAAGGCTGCACACTGCGATGCCTGCCGCGAACGGCGCGCCCGGCATTGCCATGAATCTCTCGCTTGCCGGCCCCACGCTGCTGCAGTCCGGTGGGCCAGTGCCCGCTTACATGCTCGGCCGCGAGGGTGCGGTACTGATCGATGCGATCCATCGCGAATCAGCGAATTACTATCCCTATTTCAGCGGCATTGGCCTGGGAGAGAGTTCGGTGAATCCGCTGGAGCGCGCCATGGCGACGGCGATGCGCGGCGCTTTCGAGGTGGGGGAGCTGGTGGAGGAGTCGCTTGCAGCGACGCCGCCACCGGTCACGGAATTCGATGCAGACAACCCGCTCGCGCTCGACTTGCGCACCGTGGCCCGCATGATCGCGGCGCGGGGCCCGCTCGGCATGAGCCGGCAGCTCTTCGTCCTGAGGATGAGCGGTTTCGATACCCATGACGGGCAGGCCGACGTGCAGCCACGCCTGTTCCGGGAGCTGGACTCGGCCATCGGCGCCTTCCAGGACGAGATGCGGCTGCAGGGTGTGTCGGAGTCGGTCACGCTGTTCACGCTCTCGGAGTTCGGTCGCACCCTGACCACCAACGGTGACGGCACCGATCATGGGTGGGGCGCCCACCAACTGGTGGTGGGTGGCGCGGTGCGGGGCGGGCAGGTCTACGGCAGCATGCCGGACCTGCGCGTGGACGGGCCGCAGGATGCGGGTTTCGGCAGGATCATCCCGGGTGTTTCCAGCGAGCAGTACTTGGGCACGCTCGCGCGCTGGTTTGGCGTCTCAGCCGGCTCGCTTGCGCAGGTCTTTCCCAACTTCGCGCGATTCATGCCGCGCACGCTCGGGTTCATGAGGGCCTGAGCCGCAGACCGGCGTCCCGGCGCCGGCCGCTTTTCTCCCGCCTCCCGGCATCCTTGCGCACACTAGCGCCTGCGGGCCGAGCGCCGTATCGTCGGGCCTCCCGTTCCTGCTGCCGGAGGATCCGTCGATGCTGCGCCTTGTGCCACTGCTTGCCTGTGTGTTCGCGTGTTTCCCGGGCTTCGCCTTCTCCGCCGAGTCGCCGATACCCGTGGATCGCATCAGCGCCTTCGTGCAGCAGGAGATGGCACTCCAGAAAGTCCCCGGCGTTGCGGTCGCGGTCGTGCAGGGCGGGAAAACGCGGATCGCACGCGGTTTTGGTCTCGCCAATGTCGAACTCGGCGTTCCTGTCGGCACGAAGACCGTCTTCCAGTCCGCCTCGCTCGGCAAACAGTTCAGCGCCATGGCCGTGATGCTGCAGGTGGAGGAGGGCAAGCTCTCGCTCGATGAGCCGCTCACGCGCATCTTTCCCGGCGCGCCGGCTTCCTGGGGCGCCATCACGCCGCGCCATCTGCTGACCCACACCTCGGGTATTCCGGACTACACCGAGGGCCTGATCGATATGCGCCGCGATTACAGCGAAGACGAGATGCTCGCCAAGGCCTTCACCTTGCCGTTGCAGTTCAGCCCGGGCACGCAGTGGAACTACAGCAACACGGGCTATCTGCTGCTCGGCATCGTGGTGCGCCGCGCGAGCGGGCGCTTCTACGGCGATGTGCTGGCCGATCGCGTGTTCGCACCGCTCGGCATGAAGAGCGCACGCATCATCAGCGAGGAGGACATCGTGCCGAACCGCGCTGCGGGTTACCGGCTCGTGAGCGGGGAGTTGCGCAACCAGGAGTGGGTGGCGCCGCAACTCAACACCACTGCGGATGGATCGCTGTACCTCTCGCTGGAAGACATGCTCGCCTGGGATCGTGGCGTGCGCGCCGGGGCCGTGCTGCAGCCCGCGAGCTGGAAGCAGGTGTATTCGCCGGTGCAACTGGCGGGCGGCAAGTCTTACCCCTACGGCTTCGGCTGGTTCGTCGATACGGTGGCGGGGGCGCCGCGGCATTTCCACAGCGGCTCGTGGCAGGGTTTCAAGACGCACTTCACCCGCTACCTCGGCGCTGACATCAGCATCATCGTGCTGGCGAACCTGGCCGAGGCCGAGCCCGCGCGATTCGTCGACGGCATCGCGGAGCTGATCGATCCCGCCTTGGTCAGCCCCGGGGTCGTTGAAGCGGGCAGTTAGTGCCTGCCGTGCAACAGCACACCGACAGGGCAGTCTTGCGCGCCGTACTGGCGCTCTCGCTGGCTGCCTTCGGGAGCGGCACCTCGCAGCGCGTGATGGACGCAATGCTGCCGGGGCTCTCTGCGGAGTTCGGGCAGCCGCTCGCCGCTGCGGCCGCGGTTGTTACCGCGTTCACGCTTGCCTATGCCATGGGCCAATTGCTGTTCGGTCCGGCAGGTGATCGCCATGGCAAGCTCCGGGTGGTGGCGTGGAGTTGCGTAGGCTGCTGTGCCGGTGCGCTGGCCTGTGCGTTCGCGGGGAGCTTGCCGGTGCTGGTGGCCGCGCGTGCGGCGGCCGGCCTGATGGCGGCGCCGCTCATTCCGCTGGCGATGGCGTGGATCGGCGATGTCGTCGCCTACGAGCACCGGCAGCCCGTACTCGCGCGCTTTCTCATCGGCCAGATTCTTGGCGTCTCCGCCGGTCAATTGCTCGGCGGGCTCGCGGTGGACCATCTCGGGCGCAGGTTGCCCTTCATCGGCATTGCCGTGGTGTTCGCGCTGAGTGCTTTCGCGCTGATGCAGGCGCGCAAGCAGTTTCCCGTCGTGCCGCCCGCACGCCTCGACGCTCACCCGGTGCGTCATTTGCTGACCGAATTCGTGGCCGTGCTGCGGGTTTCCCGCGCGCGGCTCGTGCTGCTCACGGTGTTCCTCGAGGGCGCCTCCGTGTTCGGCGCGCTCGCTTTTTTCGCCACCCACCTCCACCAGCGGCTCGGGCTTTCGCTCACCGCCTCGGGCGCCAGCGTCATGGGTTTCGGTTTCGGCGGGCTGGTGTTCGCGCTCGCGGCCCCGCAACTGGTGCGGCAACTCGGTGAGCGCGGGCTGGTGCTCTGCGGGGGAGCGTTGCTGATGCTCGCGATGCTGGGTGTGGCCTTCGCGCCGGGTGCCTGGTTTGCGGTGCCGGCGTGTCTCGCGATGGGTGTGGGTTTCTACATGTTCCACAACACGCTGCAGACGCATGCCACGCAGATGGCGCCCTCGCGGCGCGGGGCGGCGGTCGCGCTTTTTGCGCTGGCCTATTTCGGCGGGCAGACGGTGGGCGTGGCGGCGGGTGCCGTTGCGTCCGGATGGTTGGGGACGGGTGGTGTCATCTGGCTGTCGGCATGCGTGGTGGTGCTGGTGGCAGGGGGCTTTGCGGGCGTGGCACTGCCGCGTCGCTACAATCACGCGCACTAGCGGTTTCAAGGCAGGCTGAGGGCGGCAAGACGATGCGACTGACTGACAAGGCACTTGGTATGGGCCGCAAGATCCGCCGGCGCGACTTCATCAACGGTGCTGCGGTGGGAGTTGCGGGCGCAATGCTGCCCCGCACGGCCGCGGCCCGTGCCGATGCATATCCCCCGGCACAGACCGGCCCCGGCGGCAGCCATCCGGGCGCCTTCGGGGTTGCGCACGATCTTGCGTGGGCGGGCAGGAAAGACTGGGGCCCTGTCGAGCAAGCCGATGCCGGCGTGCTCTACGACCTCGTGGTCGTGGGTGCGGGTATCAGTGGCCTTGCAAGTGCGCGGCTCTTCCTCCTCGAGCATCCGGGAGCAAGGGTTCTGCTTCTCGACAACCACCGGGACTTCGGGGGCCATGCGGTGCGCAACGAGTTCCGCGCAGGTGGCAGGACGCTGCTCGGCTACGGTGGCGCGCAGGCCCTCGAAGGGCCCGGGCACTACAGCGCTACCAGCAAGCGGCTCCTTGCGGAACTCGGTGTGGATCTCGGCCGGTTCGACACAGCCTATGACACGGAGTTTTTCCGGCGGCACGGTCTTGCTGGAGCGACCTTCTTCGCAGCAGAGCGCTTCGGCAGCGACCGCCTGGTGCGTCATCCGCTGGTCGACTACACGCGCTTTCTGCCCTTGGCGCCCGGCTTGCCTGCGCGCGAGGCCGTCGCACAGATGCCTCTGGGAGCCGAGGCCAGACGCGAGTTGCTGATGCTGTTCGACGCGGACGGCGACCGCCTTGAAGGCATCCCGCCCGCGGCACAGGAGGAGTACCTCTACGGCATCAGTTACCGGGTGTTTCTGGAGCGCCATTTCGGTGTCCGTAGCCCCGAACTGTTCGCGTTGCTGCAGGGCCTGACCAATGACGAGGGCGCCAGTATCGAGGTGGGGAGTGCGTTCGAGCTGATGAGCTACACCGGCCTGCCCGGCATCCGGGCGACGGCGCTCGCCGGAGGTGAGGCGCAGAGGGAGCCCTACATCTACCACTTCCCCGACGGCAATGCCTCGATCGCCCGCCTGCTCGTGAGGTCGATGATTCCCTCTGTTGCGCCCGGCACCACGATGGACGACATCGTGCTCGCGCCCTTCAACTACCGGAAGCTTGATGTTCCCGGCTCGCCCGTGCGCATCCGCCTCGACAGCACCGTCGTGGAAGCCCTGCACAACGGTGACCCACGCACTGCCGGGGATCTGTCCATCACCTACGTGCGCGAGGGGCATGCCTGCCGCGTGCGGGCACGCGCCTGCATCATGGCCTGCAACAACGGGATGCTTCCCTACATCTGCCCCGAACTCCCGCCGCAGCAGCGCGCGGCCCTTGCCGGGGCGGTGCGCAGCCCCATCGTCTACACCAACGTGCTGCTGCGGAACTGGCATGCATGGGAGCGGCTGGGTATCGGGTTTTTCAGCGCACCTGCGTCCTACCACTCGGTGAGCATGCTCGATTTTCCCGTGAGCCTGGGCGGATACCGGTTTTCGGGCGGCCCCGGGGAGCCGATCGTCGTGCACATGGAGCGTTTTCCGAAAGGGGATGACCCTCTCGCCACGGCCAGCGAGCAGCGCAGGGCAGGACGGCGCGAGCTCTACGCGACATCGTTCGAGAACATCGAACGCGCCACGCGGGAGCAACTTGCGGCGGCGCTCTCCGGCGGTGGCTTTGATCCTGCCCGCGACATCGCGGCGATCACCGTGAACCGCTGGGGGCATGGCTACGCTGCAGACGAGCAAGCGCCGGTCGATGCCGGCGACGGATCCCGCGCTCCGCCCCATGTGGTCGGGCGTGCGCCGCTCGGGCGCATCAGCATCGCCAACTCCGATGCAGGCGCGAGTGCGACCATCGACACCGCCATCGATCAGGCGGCGCGGGCGGTAGCGGAGTTGGGCCGGGTGCGGCCCGTCTAGGGGGTATCAGCGCCCACGTGTGTCGCGATCCAGTCCCGTGCGGCTTCACGGGTCTCGAAGAACTCCGCGTGGAAGCTCGACAGCGGTGGGCCCGTGAAGCGGCGTACCTTCTCGCGGATGGCCGGGTCGACGACCACCATCAACATCACCAAACGCTTGTTGGAGAGCGTCGCACCGATTGCCTGGGCGGCCCCGTGGATCAGGGTGTTCGGTTCGATGTCGCTTCCGGTCACGTCGAGGAAATCGTTCAGGCTGTAGTACAGGCTGTCGAAGCGCATGTCGCCGTGCACCACTTCGATGGAGCGCAGCAGATCACTGGCGCTCATGTGCCCGTGGAAGTGTCGCCGTACGCCTCGGGGTTCCCAGGTGATCTCGCAGGGCATGGTTCAGCGCGCTCCTTCGCCCGCGGTGTCGCGCTGGCGCTGGAAGTAAGGGTCGAGTTCCACCGTCGCCGGCGGCTCGAAGTACGCCCGCACCTGACAGACGCGCCCGCTGTCGTCGACCTTCCAGATCTCGATGCCACGCATCGTGAAGGCCTGACCGTTCACCACGCCGTGGTTGTCCAGCGTGATGGCGGCCTCATCCCCGCAGACCACGAGCTGCGTGAGTACCAGGGTCCACTTCTGGCCGTTGGAGAAAGAATTGTCCCAGCTCTTTTCCGCTGCGCTGCGACCGTGCTTGGGCGGTGAACCGACCGGATCGTGGAAGACCACGTTCTCCGCAAAACTGCGGATCCACCCGGCGCGATCACCCGCGTTCCAGAAGCGGAAGTGGTTTTCGATGGCGGTGCGGACCTGTTCGGGTGTGGGCATACGGCGTGCTCCGGTCTGCTTCAAACTCGGGGTGGCGAGAGTGAGGTGCCTGCCGGCTCGCGTGCAAGCGCGAAGTGGGGCCGGTACCGGTGTCGATGCATTATGCTCTTCCCACAGCCCGCCATGGCAGCACTACCTATGCGACACGCCCCCCTGTTCCTGAGCATCGCGATCGCCCTCGTCACGTTTGCGGGTGGCGCCCACGACGCCACTGCCCAGATGCCCACCGCCGAGGAAATGCAGGAAATGCAGAAGGCCATGGAGGAGGCCCAAAAGCAGATGGAGCAGATGGATCCTGCCACGCGCAAGCAACTGGAAGATCTGATGGCGCATCCGCCGGCAGGAGCGGCAGGCGGCTCGGTCAGCGAAGCACCGCCACAGGTCGCGGGCGCGCTCGACTCCGTCTCCCGTGATCCGCTGGACGATGATGATCTGAGGGAGTTCGTCGAGGATCTGCAGCCCAAGCTCTCGGAGGCGCTGAGTGCCGATGCACGCTCGCGGGCGCAGGCCATTGATGCGGAGCTTCAGAAGTATCCCGACTATCCCGGCCGCCTGCGCGCAGCAGCCAATGGTCTGGCAGCCTGGGGCGTGTGGCCGGAAGCGATCTGGCTGTCGGGACGCCTCGCGGTGCAGAGCGGCAGCGCGCAGGACCTGAGCAATCTGGCCGCGATGCTGGTGATGGAGCGTGCGCCGGGCGCGGCGCTGCCGATTCTCTACTCGCTGGATGCCCGCTACCCCGGCAACACCACGGTGCAGAACAACATCGCACAGGCGCTGTACGGCGCGGGCGACAGCGAGGCGGCGGAGGAGCAACTCAAGGCCGTGATCGCGGCCGCGCCGATCCACCCCCAGGCCAACGCGACGTTGGCGCTCATACAGGCCGCGCGAGGCGATACTGCTGCGGCGCAGGAATCGATGCGCCGCGCCACCCGTGGTGGCTTCAGTCCCTCGAAAGAAACGGAACTGCGCAAGATGGGCGCGGACTTGCGGGCGCAGGATGTTGCTCCGCTGCCGCGCATGCCGGAGGATCCGCTCGGCCTGCACCGGGTCGAGCCCTTCCTCTACCCGGCACAAAGCGCGGAACTGCCATCGGCACTGCTCAGGAAGGCGGAACTCGCGGCGGCAGCCAAGGCCGCCGCCGCGCCACTGACGGCGCAGGCCAAGGCGCTCTCGCAGGAGATCGCAGCGCAACCGCCCGTGCGTGAATCGCTGATTGCCGCCACGCAGCCATTCTCCGGCCGCGTCTATCCGATCCTGAAGGCGGTGGAAGAGAAGTATCAGCACGATCTCAATGCAAACATGGAGCGGTTCAAGCTCGTCATGAAGGAGATCGTCGCCGCTGGTGAGCTCATGAACAAACAGATCGAAAAGATCGATGCAGAAGGCGAGGAAAAGTACTCACAGGTGCCGGGCGGGTATCAGTATGACTACAGCTGCGGCGCAGTCCGTGCCGAGATGGACAGATACCTCGGGACGGTCGCCCGGCTGATGAACCCCTGGAACAAGGAGCAGACGGGCATCGACCATCGATATCTGAACGAGTCGACGTATCTTCTGCAGTTCGTCTCCTCGGACAAGGTGTTCGAGCTTGCGAAGGTCAACGCCAAGGCGGGTGCCCTTCGGGCGTATGAGACCCTGAATCTCCTGCCCGAGGGTTTGTACGATGCGCGACGCTCTGCCTGTTTCAGCAACGCGACGCCCAAATCCTCGCCGAAAAAGCTGGCCGATTTCGACGACATCCACTGCATGTACATCTCGCGACTCGATATGCCCGGTGTGGGTGCGATGGAGTTCCGCTGCAACTCCTCCAGCGCAACCTTCAACCCGCTGTTCGCGCCCTTCAACGCGAGCTGGGAGGTCGAGGCCGGCACCAACCGCCTGCTACGCGCCTCTGCCGGGGTGAAGGCCGATGGCGTGGAGGTTTCCGGGCACAGCGAGTTCGACACCAGCGGCTGGAAGAGCGGGGGGATCAGCGCAGGCGTGAGTGCCGGGATCGGGCCCAAGGTCGCGGGCGGGCCGCTTGAAATAGGGATTGAAGGCAGCGCCACAGTGGGCATCGAGTTCGATCGCGGCGGCGTCACGGACGTGGTCTTCGGTGGCGGGATCGAGGCCTCTGGCAGCAGCACCATCGGCGATACCGGTGCGGCGAAGTCCGAGGCTGGTGTGAAGGCAGGTGCGAACAGTTCGTGGAGCTGGAACGCGGGCTACAGCGGCGAGGTGAGTGCGGGTTTCGATTCCAGCGTGTTCTGATCAGCCGCGCCGGGTCGCGGGCATGGCCCGCTCCTACGGGGAATGTAGGAGCGCGCCACGCGCACGACAGCAGCGCCGGCGAGAATGTAGGAGCGCGCCATGCGCGCGACAGCCGCGCCGGCAAGAATGCAGGAGCGCGCCACGCGCACGACAGCAGCGCCGGGTCGCGGGCATGGCCCGCCCCTACGGGAGCGGGGACGGGGACGGCCTCAGGCCACACTCTCGCGCCGCAGCGCCTGACACATGCAGTGCACCGCGCCGCCACCCGCGCCGATCATCGAGACGTCCGGGTCGTACACGGTGAGGCCTTCGGCGCGGCACTTTTCGATCAGCCGCTTGCTCGAGGCGGGCACCAACACACTGTCGTTGCCGAGCGCCACCACGTTGCAGCCCAGTTGCATCGCATCGCCGTAAGAGACATCCATCAGCCGGATGCCCTTGCCGCGCAGCCAGGCCACGAAGTCCGCTTCGAGTGCATCCAGACAGGCCACTGCCAATCCAGGCGCAAGCATCCCGAACTGCACGTCCAGATGCAGGAAGTGCGAGTCGAACGCGTAAGGCCGGAACTCCCAGCCCTCGGCTTCGAACCACGCCTTCACCTGTTGCACGGCGGGTTCGATGGAGCGCTCGCCCGAGAAGCCGCAGGTGGCCACGCCCGGCTGCAGCACCATGAAATCCCCGCCCTCGATATTGCCCGCCGTCACCAGATCGAAGATGGGAATCTGGTGTTCCAGGTAATAGCGCAGCACGGCCGCGTATTCGCCGCGGCGATAGGGTTTCTGGAGTTGCGTGACGATCACGCCCCAGGGCGTCATCACGCTGCTGTCGCGCGCGAAGATCTGGTAGGGGAGGTTGTCCGTCGCGGGCAGGCGGTGCACCTTCGCGCCCGATTGCTCGAAGGCATGGATCATCTCGCCGTGCTGGCGCTTGGCCACCTCGAAATCGAAATGCAGCCCCACGCGCTCGGAGCGCTCGGCCACGGCGTTCCCCGCCCGCCAGGCGAAGTTGTCCACGGGGCCCACGAGAACGTCCGTCAGCCGGCCGTACTCGCTGTCGATGCCCCAGTAAGCCGGGCGCGGCGTGCCGCCGCCGTCGATGCGTGTGCGCAGGATCATGCTTTCTCCTCCTTCATTGGTCGGCTGCTGCAAGCATCGCTTGCAGCAGCACATCGGCACCCGCGGCAAGGTGTGCGGGTTCGGCGTCTTCGGCCTCGTTGTGGCTCAGGCCCTCTGCGCAGGGCACGAAGATCATGGTCGTGGGGGCCACGCGTGCCAGATACAGAGAATCATGCCCCGCGCCGCTCACGATGCGCCTGTGGCTGAAGCCCAGCGATTGCGTGGTGCGCTCCACCAGATCGACCAACTCCGACGCGAAGGGCGTGGGCGGCATGTGCCAGATCTGCTCCACACGCACATCCACCTGCGCATGCGCGGCTTCTTCCGCCGCGATGGCCTGCAGTTCCGAGAGCATGCTCTCGAGCACGGATTTCTCCGGGTGACGGATGTCGACGGCAATCGTGACTGTCTCGGGCACTGTGTTGCGTGCGCCCGGCTGGCACTGTGCGTTGCCGATGGTGCAGCGGCCCCAGGGGCTGCGTGCTTCTGCGAGTGCAAAGGCCCGCTCGATGATCCGTGTCGCGGCGCGCCACGGGTCGCGGCGTTGCTCCATCGGCGTGGGGCCCGCGTGGCACGAGACGCCGGAAAGCACCACGTCCAGCCAGTAGAGGCCCTGTATGCCCGTCACCACGCCGATGGTGGTGGACTCCTTTTCGAGGATCGGGCCTTGCTCGATGTGCGCCTCGAAGGCCGCGTGGATGGGGTAGGGCGCTACCGGGTGTTCGCCGCGATAGCCGATACGTTCCAGTTCTTCGCCCACCGTGCGCCCCGCG